>JADHYC010000051.1 GCA_016782645.1 Fidelibacterota bacterium
TCCAGACCCACAGCACTCGCTTTTCTTATGCTCTCTTCCATCAAATCCGGTGTATCCGTTAAGAAAGGGATAACAGGTAGTAGAAACATGCCGCATACAAAACCTTCGTTTTTAAAAAAGGCAAGTGTTTTTAATCGTTCGGATGGAGACGGTACGCCGGGTTCAAAGATAGCACCAATCTCGTCATCTACCGATGAAAAGCTGAAGCTTATAATTACTCTATTCTTTTCTTTGATTTTTTTCAGAATATCAATATCTCTCCTAATAAGTGTTGATTTTGTAAGAATATGTATATGTATAGGAAAATCATGTTCATATATTAGCTGAAGGGCTTTTCGGCATATTTGATATTTCTTTTCAATTGGCTGGTAGCTATCACCAACACCTCCGCCTACCATAATGAAACTTCGCTTGAAAGGAGTACGTTTTCTTTTTGGGTCTAATTCCCGACGTAATACTTCTATGGCGTTTACTTTTACAGTAACATCTTCCCCGAATTCCCCATCTACATAATAACCTTCTGAACGTCCATCACAATAGACACAGTTATGGGTACATCCTCGATATAAGTTCATTCCATAATGGGAGATAAACCACGAGTCGATTTTCTTATACTTGCGTAATATAGATTTGGCTTCAATTTCCCTGATAGTCACTTCTTTTATGTATCCTTTTTTTATATTTATATTCATCTACTTTTAACAGATCCATTACTTTAATTGGTTCTTTTTTTACAAGATTCCTACATGCTCTGTATACTATCCAGTAGGAGTTTTTATCCCTGCTATCCACAAGTTCTTTAACTATACCATAAACAAGTTCGGGGAGTCGTCTGGCTAAATCACTTAAGTTATTCCCGACAGAAGTACGTGGGTACGATGAACTTTCTTTAAATATATTTTTAAGGATAGATAACGGGTAATCGGGATTTTTATAGAACCATTGATTCTCTTTTACAGGGCGTAAAGTTTCACTAACGAACCGACGTATATTGGCATCTTCTGATTTAACAATTTGTAGTAAATATATTTTCATTTCATCGGGATACTTTTTTATAAGTTTGCGAAAAAGTATCGCAGATAATTCACGTACATCCCAATTAAAAGAAGTAGCAGCGGATTTAAAATAGTGGAGAACTTTTTTATAATCGTTAAGTCCGTAGCAAGGATAGTACCCCCAGTGAAACACCTTTGCTTTTAAAATCATCACTTTTATTGAAGATATTAGATGCAACTTCGAATATTTGTACACCCAATTCAATAAAACGATTGTAGAGGTATTCACTTAATACTTTGATTGTATAAACTCTTCCGTATGAAATGCATTTGTTATCTGGAATATTGGCGTAAAGTTTATCAATGATACCGGGAATGTTTCCTATTACTAAGTCATATTTTTTCTCTAAGACAGGTCTTATGATATCGTGTTGTATCTTTTTCTCAATTTCTCTGTTCAAGAATTCCTTATTATATTCACAATCATTTTTGCCTTTTTCTCAATTTCAATTCAATTCCTTCTCCGGAAGCAAAGTCTTTAAGAAATCCTTTAAGTATTTTAGCTCTGGTTTTGAAATCATCTGTCCCGATATCTTCAGCCTTTATTTCTTGTTTGGTTTTGTCTAATGCTGTTTCTATATCTTTTATTGAAAGCAATGTTATAGCAATACAGTAAAAACTTTTTGATCTTCCTTCATCAAAATGTTTTAGCGTTATCTCAAGTAGCTCAATCCGTCTTTTCTGCTGTTTTACGAATTCATCTATACCTTGTTCTTTAATGAAATTCAAATTATATATGCTTTTTCTATGAGTTAAGAAAGAGTCACTGGCATCCCATCCCGCAAATTTTGAGCAAGGAAACTCTTCACACTCAGCACATACTTCAAGATTCTTTTTCTTTACGCAACAAGTAATATGAGGACATCCAGGATGCTTATTAAAAAAGTCAGACCCACAACATCCCGGACACCTTGAACTGCCAACTGTATAGTATCTTGGGCATAATCCACAATCGAGTCCGCAACAGCCGATAGTAGGATATTTTTTAATTGGATATTTACCCATTTTGTAAACTCCCTGAATAAAAAATTATGCAGCTTCTATTTTTTACCATAATAACTCTTCAATACTTTTAAAGCATTCAAAGTTACCCATTTACTTGGTCTACCTTTCTTCTCGATATTTACCTGGAAACGCCCATTGAAAGTCCTCTCCAATTTCCATTTGCCTTGATCATCTTGCTTGGAGATTACTAAATCCACAGCTTCCTGCATACGGTTGTCTCTATAATTGAGCTTTGTTAAAATATACAGGATTTCCAAAATATCTGTATTCCACATGAGTGGAAAGCCAAATTGTAACCATTCAGGTTTAGACACAAGGTTCAGGTTATGACTTCTTTTATATATATGATGTTTAAGTAAGTACTCAATACCTTTTTTTATTGCGTTTTTTACATCTTCAGATCTCTTGTTAGCAGGAATTTCTGCTAAAGCCTTTATTGCTTTTACAATACCCATGTGGCAGGTATGTTTCCCCCAGCACCTTTCAAATTTATCATAAGGCCAGCCTTTTGGAGTATCTTTTGTTCCATCATCAAATCTTTGATATGTGGTAATCCAATCAATACCTTTTTGTACTCTGTGGTCTTTTATATATCCAAATCTGATCAAACACCAGATTATATTGCCTGTCAAGCATGGCAGTACCTTACTATCTTTTCCTCCTTCCACTTCATCCCCAAGATAAGAGAAACCGCCGTTTTTGCGATCCTGTGAATTTTGAAAAATGAATTCGCATGTTCTCACTATACGTTTATCTTTTCCACTTGCTCCCAGTTGAGCCAGAATTAAAAATTGCCACACAGTTCCTTTATATTTAGACTTAATGTAAAAGTTCTCAGGTGTTTCCCAATAGCCTTTAACTTTCTGTTTTGCTAAAATTATGGGTACTAATTCAGTTTCCATAATTTTCATTTTAACTCTTTTGACTTCGGGATCAGTCTCGGTTCTCTCCAGGATGTCAGTTAAGGTGAAATATCGGACTGGAGGATTATTTTCTTCCAATAACCAATCTATTGGATACGCTTTCAAAAAAGATTTCCAATCGCTCATGTTTCTCTGCTTCACTTTACTATTCTTTTACCGCACATCCCGGACAGATTAATTTCATTTTACAATTTTCACAGGCTTTCCTTCTGCTGATACCACCACTGTAAAAAGAGATTAACAATAGAAGAGAGAAAACAATGATTTTATCAATTGAAAATTGTTGAAATATTGAAACAATGATAAGAACAAGCGGTGCAAGTGTTAAAAGACCGTAAGTGACAGGAGCAAGTTTTATACCGATATTCGAATCAAATTTCTCTATATCTCCCTTTTTGAAAAATAGCGCTGAAATTTTACCCCATCCGATATAGCACAATTTGTCATAATAGTAACAGTTAGCGCAAACCAATTTTCGTAATACGATATAAACTGTTATTATAGCGAATCCAAGATAAATCCAGGAGGCTAATGGAGATAAGTACCAACAAGCAATAGTTCCCAGTGCAATCCATAAAATCATGAGGATATTCACCAGTATTATGTTTGTCAATGAGGTTTCTTCTAAACCTTCTTCATAAATTTTCAGTTCCTTCTCCATAGCGGTTACTCCTTTTTTTTGCACACTATTATGAATTACATTAAAAATATTTCTCTGGGATTCAGTACGGGATTAACATGTAAATATTTGTCTCTTTAATGTATGTTATCATGTAACAGCAGAATAGTTCTGAAGGTTATAATAGAATAAATTGTTAATTTTAGCTATCTATTTTTATGAATGTACGTATTTAATACACGCAGTTTATCTTATTACACCCTCTAAACCGTAGATACCTTGAGCAAATGCTTATTTCCGTATGCAATAATTTCTTTGTCTGCTGTAACTAAAATACTGTTTAATGATAGCGCAGAGGCTACTATCATTCGATCAGCGGGATCCCCGTTAAAAACTCCTGGAAGGTTTGAACTCTCAAGAGCTATTTCTGGTGTAAGTGAAACAAGCCTAAAGCCGGGTATAGACAGAGCCTTTTTTACCCAATCCAGACAACCGCCTTGAATTATAATTCTTCCCTTTGCTTCAAGTATTCCTATTTCCCATACACTAATAATTGAAATATAAACGGAAGATTTTTTTACGGCATTATTAATAAGATCGAGAGCAGATGTGTTTTCTAATCTATTATCGCCATTAATCAGCCAAATCCAGATATGCGTGTCAAGGAATACCGAAGGTTGTTCATTATTCATCAACACTCCATTTTTCATCTATGGGTTCAATTATATCTCCCATAAGGTTTATTCTGTCTTTCATAAACCCAAATACTGTTTCAGGCTTTTCATCATCAATAGGGACAAGTTTTGCTACAGGTTTTCCTCGCTTAGTAATAACAATCTCCTGATGATAATTTTTGACATTATCCATAAGTTTAAGGCAGTTCGCCTTGAATTTTCCTGCTGCAATTTGCATATCAAACCTCCATTTATGACCATAGTAATATAACCATAGTCATCTGTTAAAAGCAAATTGTAAATTTGTTATTGACTAACTTGAATTAAAAATGATTCAACAATTTTAGCAAATTCCTCCGGCTGCTCATCATAGGAAAAATGGCTGGCATTCTTAATGAGCATTAACTTAGAGTTGGGAAGAATATCAGCATAAAGTTGACTGGCTTCGATTGACATTATATCATTTTCCCCGTGAATAACCAAAACCGGGACACTTACTTCATTTAATGCTTCACGATAGTCATGCTTTTTCCCCATACTGAAATACATCGCATGAACCATCCAGCCGCCACTTCCAGTGATTGTAGTTTGGCTTTCTATATTAAGACCCTTTGTCTTCAATGCCGCATTGTAGTATTTCTTGAATTCCGAGTTCAAATCGGATAGTTCTTTTTCAGTTTTTTCAAAGATGTTTTTATAATCAAAATAGCGTTTGAGATACTCCTCGTAATTCTCTATGAGATTTTCTGGCAGCAGCCCTCCAATCTGTTCAAATAAACCGCCATTTTTTGAAGGCATTACAAGAACATCAGCTGGAGCTACTAACACCATTGCCTTCACGTTTTCAGGAAATTCTGCAGCATAGAGAGAGGCAAGAAATGCTCCGAAAGAATGACCAATAATAATTATTTCTTCCTGAACAAGAATCTGTCGAATCCTTTCAATGTCAGCTAATTGTACTCCAATGCCGAGAGTTTTATCCAGAGTTATCATATTTTTATAAAAGTTCTTCGATTCGAATCTATCAATAGGACGTGATGATTTCCCGCATCCCCTCTGATGATAGTAAATAAATTCATAATTTTGATTGATTAAATTTAATGCTTCCCATGGTTTATCTGGAGGAAAACCAGGTCCACCGTGAATTATCAGCAAAGGAGTTCCTGTTCTATCACTAAAATGATATAACAGAATATTATCTTCTACTTTCCAATATCCTTCTTTAACACCTGATTGATCGGGTGGAACAAATGAAGTTTTCAATTTTTCATTGCTGCCTATATCACCAGGTTGATACAAGGGATCTCCACAGGAACTTATAATTAAAAATATACCTAAACATAAAATAAAGTAGTAAAAATAATTTTTCATTTTTTCCTCCACTTTTCTATTTCATGACATTCTATTATTTTTCATTTAAACTAATTGGAATTTATAAAAATGGTTTAGTCTACTCAAATAAAAAAATTTTAATTCGTTATCCACTTGTCAAGGGATTTTCTGAGGAGTTATTGGTGATCTTCGGAAAAATACACTTAGTATTTAAAATTGATAATTGTAAATTGACAATTACAAATTAACAATGGAGTTTATTATGCGTAGTGGTTTTAATCTGATTTTTTCTACAATGCTAATGTTAGCATTCCTGATGTGTAGTGCATCAAAGACAAAAAATGCTGTAAGTGTAGTTTCTCCCGATGGAAAAGTGGATGTCAATTTCACAATTCAAGATGGTGTGCCCTATTATTCTGTTTCTTATGATGCTAAAATTGTCATACAGCCTTCTCGACTAGGATTTCGATTTAAGTCTGCTACACCCATGGAGGAAAAACTCTCAATTATCGAAAGTTCCCAAAAAAGTTTTAATGAGACGTGGAAGCCAGTCTGGGGAACAACAGATAAAGTAAGAAATCACTACAAAGAACTCATTATTAAACTAAAAGAAAAAACGCCACCAAATCGACAAATGCACATAATATTCAGGGCTTATAACGACGGTGTAGGTTTTCGTTATATCTTACCTGAACAGCCGAATCTTAAGGATTTTGAGATTATGTCAGAAGAAACTCAGTTTTGCTTTGCAGACAATCATACCGCATGGTGGATTCCGAGTGATTATGAAGGCTATGAGCATCTATATCGACATACGTCTCTCAGTGAGATCGAAGCGGTAAATACTCCAATAACTATAGAAACACAAGAGGGACTTTATCTGAGCATCCACGAAGCGGACCTTACAGATTATGCGGGAATGACTCTCTCAGCTGTAAAAGAGAAGCAATTTACATTTAAAAGTGAATTAGTCCCATGGCCTGATGGAGTCAAGGTTAAAGCTTCAACACCGCACCGTACTCCATGGAGAACAATACAGATAGCAACTAATCCGGGAAGCCTAATTGAATCTCACCTTATTGTTAATCTAAATGAGCCGTGTGCCCTTGAAAACACTTCATGGATTAAGCCGATGAAGTATATGGGTATCTGGTGGGGAATGCATACCGGGAAATATACCTGGCATACTGGGCCAAAACATGGAGCAACTACCGAGAACGCGAAGCGGTATATTGACTTTGCAAGTAAATATGGTATGCCTGCTTTATTAATAGAGGGTTGGAATGTTGGCTGGGATTATTGGTTAAAAGGACATGCATTCGATTTTTTAACTTCTTATCCCGATTTTGATTTAGAGAATGTAGTACAGTATGGACGTGAAAAAGGAGTTGTAATTATTGGTCATCATGAGACGGGTGGAGATATACCAACTTATGAGGAACAAATTGACTCGGCTTTTTCACTGTATGAAAAATTGGGAATCCCTGCCCTTAAAACCGGATATGCGGGAACAATCGTTCCGGAAGGACAGCATCATCACGGGCAGTGGATGGTAAATCACTATCGTATGGTAGTGCAAAAGGCGGCTGAATATCATCTGATGATAGATGCCCATGAACCGATAAAACCAACAGGTATTCGCCGAACATATCCAAATATGATGACAAGGGAAGGTGTCAGGGGAATGGAATATAATGCATGGAGTGATGGAAATCCGCCGGAACATACGACTATTGTTCCTTTTACCAGAATGTTGGCAGGACCAATGGATTATACTCCTGGAATTTTTGATTTGACCTTTGATGAGTATAGAAAAGATAACCGGATTTATACCACACTTGCGAAGCAGTTGGCGTTATATGTTGTACTTTACAGCCCGCTGCAGATGGTAGCTGATCTACCTAAAAATTATAAAAATCAACCAACTTTTAAATTTATTCAGGATGTTCCAACCGATTGGGATGAAACTAAAGTATTGAACGCAAAGATTGGCGACTATGTTACTATTGCAAGAAAGAATGATGAAAATTGGTATATTGGAAGCATCACCGATGAAAATTCTCGTATGCTTAAAGTAGCGTTAGCATTTTTGGATTCCGGTAAAAAATATACAGCAAGTATTTATGCTGATGCTTCTGATGCCGATTGGAAAGATAATCCTTATTCCGTTGATATTACAAAGGTATTAGTTAATAATACGGATACATTGTTAATGTCTCTCGCTCCCGGCGGCGGTCAAGCGATAGAAATAAGACCCGCAACGGAAGAAGAAATTAGAGCGGTTTTAGATTAAATACTTTCAGAAAAAATAGAAGAAATAATAACATAAGGTATCGTGAATTTATTAGATAGAATTGTTATTCTCGAAGCTGATATAACGAAAGAGAAAGTTAATGCAATTGTAAATGCTGCGAATAGATCCCTGCTTGGTGGAGGCGGCGTTGATGGCGCTATTCACAGAGCAACAGGACGTAGACTGCTTGAAGAGTGCAGAGAAATAAGAAAAAAAGAATATCCTGATGGTTTACCTGCCGGGCAAGCGGTTATTACAAAAGGTTACAATCTTCTGGTAAAATATGTTATTCATACTGTTGGTCCAGTGTGGCGAAACGGTAGTTATAATGAACCGAAACTGCTTGCTGATTGTTACCGGAATTGTCTTAGACTTGCGGCGGAGCATGAAATAAAGTCTATTTCATTTCCTGCAATTAGTACTGGAGCTTATATGTATCCCAAAGAGCTGGCAGCAAAGACAGCTATTTTAGAAACGCTGAAATATCTGGAAAAACATGAACTCCCGGAAGTAGTACATTTTGTTGTGATTGGTGAAAATGTTGCGATATACAAAAGGATTTTTAAATCTCTGAAGTGAAATAAAAAAACCTTTTACAGCATCAATTACATCTGTCCCCCTCATCCCCAAGCTGGAGATTGGGAACGAGAACGTAGTCGATTTAACAAAGAACTGATAGGTAAATTATACTCTAAGGTATTTCAAAATTGGAACTTCTTCATAAGGAACTCTTGTATTTACTACAACAAACAGTCCATTAAAAAGTGCCCCTGGATTTATAATATGTTTCCTGTGTTTGTATAATTTGTATGCTGACATATCTATTTTTGGTTCATTTACAATTATTTCTTCATCTATATCTTCATATATATAGATAGAATAGTGGTCGTGTCCTCTTATCATAATTTTATCACCTTTTATATTCATAACTCTGAAATTTTTTTTACAGTCATCTAATGTCAGTAATCTTGTCCACAAATCTTTTATTTCTGGTGGACAATCAGGGAAACTTCGCAAATTGCCATCATAGGCACCGTGTATAATTATTGTCTGATATGTTTTGCTAAACCTCTCTTCATCTAAAAATATTTTAACCCTATTATCTGAATTTACGAGAGCACTGATGTATTTCTTCGCTACAGGATCATTATTTAGCTCCTCATGGAATTGTCGAATTGTTTTACCTTGCATCAGTAAAGTTCCTGAAGTGATTGGAAGATTGTTTAAAATGGCATGATCGTGATTGCCAGGTACTTTTATCACTTTTTTTCCGGCATCCTTATATTTTTTCTCTAAGTCCATAAACTGATATATTGTCCTTGTTTGGTCGAAATCGCTTGTGCATATTATTGTATCAGGGTTTTCATAATCCAGCGCTGTGTCTAAGTCTTTTAATTCTGTGCCGTGGAAGTCCCCAATTATAGCGTATTTCATTTTATTTGTCTGTATGTTTTTAGCCTGTTATTTTACTCCAGAAGAGTTAAAAATACTGATACATTTATTTTTCAATTTGATAATAAAGTGATTTATCCATAGTGACGTAGAACCTCACCCTTCAATTCACCGGTATGTTTCCCTTTCTTGATTGTTAATTTTCCATTAACAATTACATATTTAATTCCTGTAGGATATTGATGTGGATTGGTGTAAGTAGCATTATCTATTATGGTTTTAGGATTAAAAATCGTGATGTCTGCAAAGTAGCCTTTTTTCAAAATACCCCGTTTATTTATTCCAAGTTTTTTCGCTGACATTGATGTCATTTTCTCTATTGCTGTAGGCAGGTCAAAAATCCTTTCTTCTCTGCAATATTTTCCTAAAATTCTCGGAAATGTGCCGTAATAACGGGGGTGGGGTTTGCCTTCACCAAGTTTTCCATAAGGTGCTACAGCGCTCCCATCAGAACCAATTGTAATAAGAGGGAAAGCGAGGACTTTTTTTAAATTATCTTCATCCATAGCGAATCCGATAACACCTACTCTATTTCTTTCTTCGATTAAGAGCTCGCGAATAAATATACAGGGTTCTTTTCCGGTTATTTCGGAACAACTTTGGATGGATTTGCCTTCCCATTTTTTATTTTTTTTAGAATAACATAAACTAATTACAACTCTATTCCATCCACCTATTCTTTTTCCTCTTTCTTCAGAATATTTGCTGATTTCTGCTTCATATTTCTTTTCTTTTAAGCGAGCAAGGATTTCCTCAGTACCACCCTGCCTCGTCCATAAAGGTAAAAAAGAGGTGAGTCCAGTTCCCCAGGCACTGTATGGATAGCGGTCGGCAAGTACAGGCAATCCTTTATCAGCTGCATTATGAATCATTTCAAGCATATGATCAACTTTATGCCAGTTTGCCTGATTGCAGGCTTTTAAGTGTGAGATTTGGAGTGATACATTAGCTTCTGCGCAAATTCTCAGAGCCTCCTCGATTGCTTCTTCAACAGTATCGTCTTCATTTCGCATATGTGTTGCATAGATGCCATTATGCTGAGAGACAACTTTGCAGAGTTCAATAAGTTCTTCAGTTTTTGCATAGCTGCCTGGCGCATATTCCAATCCTGTTGAAAGTCCAAGGCTCCCAAATTCCATTGATTGGGCAAGTATTCTTTTCATTTCATCCATCTGATCTTTCGTGGGAGTAACATCATTTTTACCTACAACATAAGCTCTTAAGTTTCCATGTCCGCTAAAAGACATGTAATTTATTGAAGTTTTCGAGCTCTCAATTGCTTTGAAAAAGCCATCAATGTTATTCCAGGTTATCTCTATGCCATACTGCTCTACTAATTTTTCATTCAACTCTTTTCTATCTTCCCTGTTCAATGGAAATGGAGAGTAACCACAGTTACCGGACACTTCAGTTGTGATACCCTGCCGAATTTTACTTTCTGCTTTTGGATTTACAAGTAGCTCAGTGTCAGTGTGTGTATGGATATCGATAAAGCCAGGTGCAACAATAAGGTCCTTTGCGTCAACGAAAATATCGGCTGATGAACTGCTTAGATCATCTATAGATGCTATTTTATCACTTTTGATTCCAATATCTAATCTTGCTGCAGGAGTTCCTAGTCCGTTCAGGATATTGCCGTTTCTAATGATGATATCAAATCTATTCTTTACCGTACATCCAACTATAAATCCAAGCCCGGTAAGAGCGCTTGTTTTGATAAAATTTCTTCGAGTTATTGTACTCTCCATTTTGGCACCCTCTGTTTTATTTGAAATATCACCAAACATGAGCCGCATTGCAAATAAATTTTTATGAAAATATGAGGCAATTATTTTATTCGAAATAAATGTTTGGGTTTTTTGAGAACAACAGGTTGTCTTATTTATTAGTCTTTCTTTGTTTTTTTATTTTCATCCATTCAGGCTGTTCTTTTGAGTCAGGTTTTCGTCCATATAGGAAGTCATCTATTGGAGCAGCTATTTTTCGAAATATAGAAGAATTACGAACATAGTATCTGACCAGGTTATGAAAGAAACTATCAGGATGAGAATATGGACAAACTCTAATACATTGACCACAGTCAGTTCCGGTTGTACACCAATAAGTAAAGCAGGCTTCTGAATTAATTTGCCACCGTTTAACTCCATCAATTTCTTCTCTTTCGTTAAACGGAATTGCTTTAGCTGGACAGATATTGGCACATTTTTTACAATTTGTGCAAAAATCAATTACTGTATTATCAAAATTACGTTTGTCTGTAATAAGTGTTAAATCGGTTGTAACAACAGAAATTCTTACTCTTGGCCCAAGATCAGGAGTTATCAATAGTCCTATTCTTCCAATTTCACCAAGTCCGGCATCCATCGCAACTAAAGGGCACAAAATATGGTAGTTTCCGTCAATGTGAGCGCGTGCAGGATACCCAATATTTCTAATAAATGCAGCAATTTGGGTAGCAATTATTCCAGCGGACAGATATTGTTGCGCAGATTCCATTATGATTGGACCGGCAGGAGCGCATCCGAGCATAAATTTGTCCATTTCAACAATGAATACTATAGCGTATTTATGTTTTTGTGTTATTGGTTTTCCATAACTTTCTCCGCGACCAATATGAGAGTATAAATGATATTCTTTAAGCTTGGTGATTCCCACATTATGAGCACCGAGTTTGAGTGACCAATTTTTTATGTAGTTACTTATTTCAGCTGGCGCCAATTCGATTTTTTTATTTGTAACTTTCTCATCTACTGCCTTTTTTAAAAATTCGACTATATTAAAACTTGCATCAGCGGATGCAAAAGTAAATGGATTATATTTACTTCCATCAGAAGATAATAAACCAGGCCGACTTCTAAATTCATCATCAGCTATTTTTCTCTCTGGGTGATGTTTATAATATTCTATGAATCTTTTAGTGCCTATTTTCAAAAGGTTTCTGGAAAGAACAATATCCCTCTCATCAACTTTTAATCGTGGTATATCATTTCCTACTATATATTTTTTCCCTATAGGAAGTAGCAAAAGAATAAATACTATTCCTGTCAGTAAAAAAAGTGCCCTTGCAAAATGAGTTTGGTACGGAAAATTTAGCAGCCCGACAACCAAGTAGGGCAGCGGTAAAAGGAAAGCAAGTTCGAGTAACCTTCGTGCTGCCAATTTTTCTTTTTCAAATAATGAGATAACAGCGATGTACAGTGTTATAGAAAATGCTATCACACCAATTCCAATTAAAATTATGTTCAAGAGATTCAATTTGTTAATTAACATGTTATTTTTAGAATTTAAGACCTCTGAAAATAGAGATGACAAGTGACATAATAACTGGAGAATTTAACAATTCAGTTACTTTTTGACAAATTGATTGATTAAGTATATCCGAGACTTATATTAATAACTCATAAAACAGTTTTTTAATATGTTTGCTGGTCATAAATCTCGAACTCACTAAAGAACTGTTATTTGTGAAACTTCTGCGGATAAAATCTTCTGATTATTATTAAGTCCACCAATTTCTGCTTTTCAATTATTATATATTTTTAAATCTCTTCGCTTCTACAGGTTAATTTCTCACTCTAATAAGACGACTCAGAAATATTCAATAAAAACTCTAAGCATACGCTTCGACACCGAGTTGAGATTCCTTAATTCCAACGATAGACTGCTGGAACGAAGAAAATCTATTTCGCAGTGAACAGGAAGTTAATAAATACAGTCCGGCTAATGTACCAGTTTTTAAAAATTTCTTTAAGTTTAATTTTTTTTGCTGATATAGGTGAAAGGTTTTATACTAAAAGATACATTGAAAAATGGAAAGATTATAAAAACAGAGAGAATTCAAAAGGATTCGGTTTAACGGGTTCGGTAGGGATCGGTATAGAATTTTAAAGGTTGTTAATTGTAGATCAGTTATACAAATACGGATAGGAAATGGACTTTCGAGTTACGTAAGGCTGAAAGATTGTTTTGATTTTTTCTATTAGTCTAGCAAGTGAATAATCAATCCACTCCTGAGTTTGGGCTCGAACCATGTTGATTTTGGCGGCATAAGTTTTCCTGCATCTGCAATAGCCATGAGCTGCTCAATAGATGTAGGATAAAGAGCAAATGCTACTGCCATTTCACCCGAATTAACTCGTTCCTCGAGTTCGCCAAGCCCGCGGATTCCACCCACGAAATCTATACGTTCATCTTTACGAGGGTCGCCAATTCCAAGAATGGGTGTCAGCAAATTATTTTGAAGAATGGAGATATCAAGACTTAGAACTGGATCCTCATGGTTAAATGAATCAGGTTTGGCTTTGAAGATATACCATTTATGATTCAGATACATGCCGAAATAATTTGCTCTGGATGGCTTGGCTTCTTTCTGAGAAGCTACTTCTTCGATTTCAAACTTTTCTCTTACTTTTTCAAAAAAGTCAGATTCGAATAATCCGTAAAAGTCTTTCACAACGCGATTGTAATCCAGAATTTTTAGTTGATTGTGAGGGAATAAAACCGCTAAGAACCAGTTGTACTCCTCTTTGCCAGTGTGGTTTCTATTTTTCTTGCGGCGAATTTCACCGACCATTGCTGCTGATTTCGAACGGTGGTGACCGTCTGCAACATACGTATAAGGGATTTTTTTAAAAAGAGAAATGAATTGATTAATATCTTTTTCTTCTTCAACAATCCATAAAGTGTGTTTAATGCCGTCTTCTGCTGTAAAGTCATATTCCGGTTTATTCTGCGTTGCTATTCGCTCGACAATTACATCAATTTTTTCTTGTGCCTGATAAGTGAGAAAAACGGGACCGGTGTTCGCATTTGTATATTTTACATGATTGATGCGGTCTTTTTCTTTAACTTCACGTGTTAGTTCATGTATACGGATTTTCCCATCTAAATAATCCTGAACGCTTGCAGCAACGACCAAACCGTATTGTACGTGACTTTCCATAATTTGACGGTAGATATAAATCGCTTCGTTTTCCTCTTGAATCAACCATCCGTTATTTATAAAACTCTTTAGATTCTCGGCTGCTTTTAGATAGACTTTTTCATCATAGTGATTAATATCCTTCGGCAGATCAATCTCGGATTTTACAATATGTAAAAACGAATACGAATTGTCTTTTGCTTCAATCCGTGCTTCTTCAGAGTTTAGAACGTCATAAGGTCTAGATGCAATTTCTTCTGCAAGTTCCTTTTTTGGGCGAACTCCCTTAAATCCTTTAATCTTAACCATATGTCTCCTTTCTTACCACAGAGGTCGTCCCAACGGGATCTCCATGAGACTAAGTACGCAAAGAAGTTAAAAAATCAAGTCAATACTTTAGCACTGGTTTTTACTAAGAAATGTGTCGTTTAATAAATTTTTCGCTAATCATTTAAAAAAAGATAACTCCGCGAACTCGGCGTTCTCTGCCCCAAAGGGACTCCTCTGGAGCGTTGAATAATCTCAATTTACTAAAGTGATTGGAATGTCTCGGCAATCTTATTTGCGATTTCAATCCCAACTCGATCCTGTGCTTCTGCAGTAGCAGCACCAATATGTGGCGTTGCTGACACTTTCGGATGGCTTATTAATTCTATATTTTTCGTTGGTTCTTCCATCCAAACATCAATTCCTGCACCACCGACTTTATCGGAATTCAGGGCATCTAATAATACTTTCTCATCTACTACCCCACCACGAGCGCAATTAATGATAAATACGCCATCTTTCATCATGTTGATATCTTTTTCTGTGATGAATGGTTCTGCCATTTTGGGAACATGCAATGTGATAAAATCTGAATTCTTCAACACATCTTCTTTGCTTGTCATTGTAACATCCAGATCGGTTTTGATATCTGCAATGTCAAAAGCCAGTACTTTCATATCCAATCCGAGTGCCATTTTTGCGGTAATTTGACCGATTTTTCCAAAACCCATGATTCCGATTGTTTTACCGGCAAGCTCAATACCTTTATATGCCTTTTTATTCCACTCGCTATTACGCATGGTGATATTTGCTTGCGGAATGAAGCGGGCTAAGGCGAATAGATGAGCGAATACCAATTCCGATACTGATGCAGAATTCGCTCCTGGAGTATTGAGTACCGGAATACCTATTGAACGGGCATATTTATGATCAATATTATCAATCCCGGCTCCACCACGAGCGATGAGTTTTAATTTCTTACCAGCGTCGATGACTTCACGAGGGACTTTTGTTGCTGAGCGGACGAGAATTCCTTCATACTCAGGAATTACTTTAATTAATTCTTCCAGTTCGTAATGCTTGATGTCAAAGTCAATACCGGCTTTAGATAATATTTCCTGTCCGTATTTACTTATACCATCAGTGATTAATATTTTCATCTTTAACTCCTCTTTTTTTGCCACTTTTAAAATCCCTACAGGAAAAGACACAAAGACATAAAGAAATATATCTCAGAAGGAGTTTTTATGTTCGATAATCTTGAAATTTGCACTTTGGAATTTTTCTCATAAAAATTCCGTTGGAATAATTTGCATTTTCAAATCTTTATGTCTTTGTGTCTTAGTGGCTATTTGTTTATTTCATCTTAGCGATTTCTTTGTCGATGACGTTCAAGAGCTCTTTCAGTTCATCTACTTTACGATCTGCCATGTGAGCAATGCGGAAAGTTTTTTCTTTCAAGTCACCATAGCCATTTGAAATTTGGTAGCCCAGTTCACCGATTCGTTTGTTCAATTCGGCAATTGAAATTCCCTTGATATTTTTTATAGTTGTTAGTGTTTGTGATTCATATCCTTTAGCTGCGAATCTTTCGAAGTTTTCATCTGCCCAGACTCTTATTATCCTTGCCATCTCTAGGTGACGGGCATAGCGATTTTCCAATCCCTCTTTATTCAAGATATAATCAAGCTGTTTTTCCAGTGCAAACATATGGGCTATTGATGGAGTAGATGGATATTGATAAGGTTTTTTCTGCATATATGCGTACAATGTTAAAATATCAAGATATGTTCCGCGAAATTCCACCTGTTTACCATATTCCAATGCTCTTTCAGTGATAGAACAAATCGACATTCCCGGTGGTAGACCAATTGCTTTTTGGGTAGAAGTAATACAAACATCGACTCCCAATTTGTCCACTTCAACCTTAACTCCTGCCATAGAGGATACAGCATCCATCAACCAGAGTACATCGGGGTATTTTTTACGGATTTCAGCGATTTCATAGACGGGATTCATTACTCCTGTAGAAGTTTCATTGTGGGTTATAGTGAATACGTCGTATTTCCCAGTGGATAAGTATTCATCAACTACCTCTGGTAATGTTGGTTGTCCCCACTCAGCTTCAACTTTATCAACTGGTACATTATTGGATTTTGCCAGTTTTTCCCAGCGATTCCCAAAAGCGCCTATTGAAAATACAACAGCACGTTTTGCAGTTAAAGAGCGGATTGAGCCTTCCATCAGACCGGTACCGGAACTAGTGGACAATAAAATAGGATTTTCCGTGTAAAACAATTTTTGGATTTTTTTACATATGTTTTCACCTAAGTTTGAGGCATCTTTAGTTCGATGTCCGATCATAGGTGTTCCCATTGCTTCTAATATCTCGGGACGAACGTCCACTGGACCGGGAATAAAAAGTTTCTTATGCATAACACCTCCTTGGAATAATTTTATTTGTTGTTTCAATTGTATCTAATCTTCAGTTTGAAAATATGCAAGTTTTGTTCCAAATTTTTATCGTTACTGCATTATTTGGAACATAATAGCGCTCTGATATAACCATACTTTAATAATTTAACCAGCGCTCCTGTTAAATCAAATATTAACTTCAGGGCTGTAAGTTGGTATCTTTATTCCTAATTCCAATAAAACTTAAATAATTGTATTTTCAGTTTTAGGAAAAGGTGATCTACTTTCATCGATAGAGAAATTTAATTTTTATTTATAGAACTTAATCGTTATAAGAATTTATAAGAACAGGATGAGATATTATAAATGCGTGGCATGACATTTGTCATCAGGTAGTTATGAGAGTAAATAGAGAATGAAATATCAAATACTAAAAGTCGGGTCGTAAACATGTCGTAACACTGAATTTTGAACATAAATATATTCAGTTAAAGAGTTTATCTATACTCATGAAGATTAAGGTTTAATAAATGAGTCTACTTTAAAAAGGAGCAAGTAAAAAATTAACACTTATATATCGTGTGAATAATGAGTCTACTTATCCCAGCGGGATCTCTCAGAGAAAATACGACTCATAAATAGAAGGGAAAGTCATGGATCCTAAAAAAACTAAATGGAATAAATTAGATTTTAGTTATAGATATGTACCTTATCGTTTTCATGCACATTGGAAAAAGGGAGCATGGGACAATGGTAAATTAGTTACTGAAAATAAAATATCTATTGACGAAGGAGCCACTACACTTCACTA
>JADHYC010000052.1 GCA_016782645.1 Fidelibacterota bacterium
GCACTGCGGCGGCTTTTATTGTCTCTTTTTTATTGGGTAAAAAATTGGGTGAAAGTCGTAATAAAACCGAGTTTTTCAAACTGTAAGCTAGCTGTGGCATCGCTTGTTAGTACGTAATGACTTTTTCAGGATGCCCTAAATAGGCAATTTCAAATTGTCCTGTGGAAAGTTCATTAACTATTGTATTCATAAGCAAGGTTTTTCCACATCCATACTCGCCGGTTAAGAGAGCTGCTCCCTTTAAGCTCTGAATTGCGTAAAGCATCCTCATCAGAGCTTCATCATGCTCCCTTGAATGAAAAAGAAATCTTGGATCGGGGTTATTTTCGAAAGGTCTTTCTTTTAAACGCCAATATTCTTTATACATAAAATCCTAATATTACACTTTTAAAGTTAACAAAGTTATTTACTTAAATGAAATTGTTTTTTTCTTTGCAACTTTAACGTCTGCGATAACCATTGAAAATACTATTAGAGAAAAAATTATTGCTGCAATAGAAAGAGCGATAATACTTTCTATAAAATCTCCACGTTTCAATAGAAGCGAAAGAAGCCCCATAATTATCGTTAATAGATAAATAATTAAGACCGTTGTTCTAGGGTTAAATCCTAATTGTAGGATACGATGATGAAAATGGTCATTACCGGTGTATCTTAACAACTGAGAAAGTGATTTAACCTCTTTTTTAAAAGCACGCATCATTGTAATTAGTACCATATCTGCGATTGGAACTGCGAGTAACAGAATGGGAATGGCTAAATCGACACTTTTATGGTAGCCCCAATTCCCATAGATTGAAAGCGCTGCTATTGTAAAACCGATGAATGTGCTTCCACCATCACCTAAAAAAATTAACGCTCTCTTTTTTATTCGAAAATTGTATGAGAAAAACCCAAGTATTGAACCTATAAGAATTGTACTGACTAATATCATAAACGTATCTGCTATAGAATTGGAGATTAAGGCATAAAAAATTAGAACAATTATTGCTATTCCAGAAGAAAGCCCATCCAATCCATCTAAAAAGTTGAAAGCATTTGTAATTCCTACAACCCAAATTAATGTTAGGGTAATGGTGAAAAAAGAGCCCCAAAAATGATTTGGTATGAATGAGAAAGAGATACCATGTCTTATTAAAATAATAGTAGCGATGATTTGTCCGAGGAGTTTTAACTCAGCTGGTAATCTTTTGATATCATCTACGATTCCTAATAGTGCTATTATACTGGATGCTATAAAAAGTCCCTGAAATTCGACCGGTGGATTTGTTACTAAATTTAATGTTGCCACAAAGGTTATAAATATTACGATTCCACCAGTTCTTGGAGTTGCTATTTGATGTAAGTGGCGACCGCCAGGTTTATCTGTAATGTCAAATATTATTCCAATTTTATACATTATAGGGATTAATCCGAAACTCATTCCAGAAGATACTAGTAGGTAATAAATTGTTGAGAGTGAGTGATCGAACATCCAATTTTTTATAGTATAAGGCAATAGCAGTGCTATTAAAAATGGAAATACAAGTAGACGGAATAGTAATCGTTTTTTCTCAGTCATAAGTTTATATAAATATATGCTTTAATGTAGAAAGAACTATATTTATTTCGTTTTCGGAAAGATCGGGATAAATAGGTACAGAAAATTGTTTTTCCCAGGTTTCTTCTGAATTTTTCAGGTGTTCTCTTTGATTATATAGATGCAAAGGTTTATATACTGGTCTTCTGAATTTTACGCCCATGTTTTTTGCAGTTTCAAAAATTTTTTTCAGTTTAATTTTAGGATTTATGGCTATACATCGGTAATAATTTGCTTCGTAGCTACTATAATCTTCTAAAGGAACATCAACATTGTTTTTTAATATAGATTTGTATCTTAAAAAAATAGTTTTTCTACAATCAATAAAATTAGATAATTTTTTCAATTGCTCTAAGGCGATTGCTGCTGTAATATCGGTCATTTTAGCATTATATTTTAAGGTTAGGTTATCTTTCTCATCATATTCTCTTAAATTAAGGACATTATTGGTAAATTTTTTTGAATTTGAGAGTATACATCCTCCTTCGCCAGCTCCGATTACCTTAGTTGCATAAAATGAAATGACGGAAATATCTCCGAATGAGCCAACGGGACTGTTATTGATTTTTGCGCCAACCGCTTGTGCAATATCCTCAATAACAGGAATTTTAAACTGTAAAACTTCTTCAATTCTACCTGGTTGACCGAACATATGTGGAAAAATAATTGCTCTTGTTTTGGAGGTAATTTTTTGCTTAATGTCCTCGGGATCGAGATTAAACGATGATGTTTCAATGTCAGCGAATACTGGCAAGGAGCCGACGGCTTTTACAGCATGCCATAATGCAGAGCATGTGTAACTCGGAATTATCACCTCATCACCAGAACCAATTTTCAGTGATAATAGTGCTAAAGTAAGTGCTGATGTACCTGATGAAACGGCAATGCAATATTTTTTTTCAACAAAGTTGGATAGTCTATTTTCAAGCTCGAGAACTTTTTCCCCTTGTGCAATGTGTTTTGATTTAATAACTGCTTTTACAGCCTTAATTTCGCTCTGGTTGAAGCTTGGTCGATAATGTGGTATCATTATATATTTATAAAAAGTCTTAATGATTGAAATGCTTCCGCATACGGAACACGTGCTTGAATACCTCTAAAGTGTGCACTTGATCGTGCAACCTCAATAATTGAAAGATTTTTAATATTTGTTTTATCAATTTGTGAGGCATGAGCCTTTAGAATATTCTCTTTTATTTTTAGGAATTTTTCTCCAATATCAACAAATACATTAGGTTGAAAGTCTTGCGTCGTTGGAGTTTCATAAAATAAAACATTCCTGATATATCGTGTTGCTGATGTAGTAATTGCAGCAATGTGTCTATGGTCCTGATGAGTGTCGTTGTAAAAGTTTATAAATATCAAATCGGGTTTGATCTTATTAATAATTCCTTCAATTTTGGTTATAGCAGATTTATTAATTTTAATTTCAGTGTCTTTATATTCACCCCAAAATATTTCTTTTGCTCCTATGATTCGTTTTGATTCTTCCTGTTCTGATCTTCGAATTTTATCATTGCCTCCTTCAGAGCCATCTGTAGCAATGAAGAGATAAATGTTGTGTCCGTTCTTAGCATACTTAGCTAAAGTAGCTCCGCATCCTATCTCTATATCATCAGGATGAGCGCCAATTGCTAAAATGTTCATTTTTTTAATTGAGATGGACATTTAGTCCCTCCTTCAATAATTTGACGGCTATTTGGACCTTCATTGAGAATCAAATCTAAAATTGATATATGACTTATGAAATCATCACATAGTTGGTTATATCTGGGATGCTCGAAATCTTGAAATTGTAAATCAATACCATTTACTGGGAATAGTTCAGTGGTTAAATAGTTGTGACCGCCAGCTCCCGATAGATAAATATCTGCTCCCACTGATTTTGTAATAGCGATAAGTCTTTCTTCAGCTGAAAGTTCTGGAAAACATGATAAATCTTTAATCTCTGATGAAATTATAGTTGGAGTTTTTATTCCTATTTTATCCATAATCCAATGCACTGTTTTAATATTAAAATCGGATAAATATACCCAGTTTGATGAATATATCTCTTCAATTTCTTGGAAATATAAGTGAAAATATGGAGCCTTAGCATAGCATGTTTTTATGGCTTGGATGTGCTTGTTTTGCCAATTAATTGTTGAATTTATTTTAACTTCATTGATAAGTTGTCCAAAATTATGAATAATTGGGGTAGTAAGCCATTGCAATCCATTGTGAGATCTAATTTTGTTTCTGTTTTGCCATTCATTTTTTTTGAACTGAACGTTATCAATGAAAACAAAAATATCCGACTGCATAATTTTGGCAAAATACCCTAACCAGGGGAAAGTTTGGGGCTGATGTATAGAACAAATCATAATATTAACTTGACAATTAACTACCTTTAAACTATTTTAAACTCAGTTGAGATTTTAAACAATATAATTGGAGGATGAATGTCAACAATAATCAAAAGCTGCATTATTTTAGCCATTGTTTCTTTGATTTTGGGTTTAGTGTCAAGATTAACACTCCGTCCATTCTTTGTTGAGGCGCAAGCTTATCTCCAGTTTGCTCAATTTTGTTTCTTGGCAGCAATAACATTTCTTCTATACAAAATGGTATACAAACAGGAAGATTAAGATTTATTGACATTTTTATTCTTGCTTCCTGATGAATATGGGGTTTGTAGCCAAAGTACACCACTTTTCTCCTACTAAGATACGATAGTAATACATTTTATCTGAAATTGGCTCCTTATCAACGTACCATTTGTCAAGTAGATCAGATACAACAAATTTCTTAATTAATTCAGTGTTTCTGTAAAGTAGAACTGTTTCCTGATGGTTTCCAGGTTTTATCCATTTTATTCTTATATGAATTACTGGTGGTGGAGATACCAAATTAAGTGTTTCACCAATAAATGCAGAATTTTTGGTATACATATCATAGATAGAAAAATCTTCCAATACTAATTTATCACCCAAAAAACTCCTTGTCGAATATGACCTACCAGCTTTTAGCGCTTCGTAAACGCCTGCCCGACTTTTCTCTTTTACGAATATAAATGTATTAGTTTCACTAATAAGGTTTAAATTGTTTGATTCTTCAAAGTCCAATTCACCTATAGACCATACTGGCTTTTGTCTGATTCCCTGGCAATATTCCATTAATACTAAATCCCATAATCCTCTCGGTTTACCAATAACTTTCATTCCTTCCCAGAAAATTGCGAAACCTGTATAATTACTGGCTTCAGCAATAAGGTGAGGATAAGCCTCCGTTGAAATAGAAATTGTTTGTGATAGTAGTGGAATGTTAACTGGTCTGAGTTCAGAATTATTAACTTCTGGATGAGCCCAATAAATCATACCATCATTTTTATTTACGTAGTCAATTAATTCTTGGAATGGTCCAACTCCAGGATCTCCATGATACTGATCGTAAAGTGGTGGTAGATAGGGATATTCAAGTTTTAAAATAAATCCGAAAATTATTGCAAATATAAAAGATTTCCATGAAAATCGGTGTTTCCCCCTTTTTCTTCTAATATGCGCAATATCTCTTGGTGGAGGTCTTCTCCTTATAATTAAAAAAAATGATATAAGAAATAAAAGGAAGATGATTATGATAAAAGCGAAATGCATAAAATTTTCGCCTATATATTTTGGGATATTTCCCGAAGGTTTTTTATATCTAATTCCATTTGGGATTGAAGGTAAGTTTTTGTAGGCTTTTACATCATTGAATCCAAAAACAAGAAGATGAGTATGCCAATTTCGAAGTGAGAGATTTTTACTAAGTGGAGAACCTTCCCAGAAATAAAATGGTACTGCTTCAACTCCGGGGATAATAATTATGTTTGGGTAAAATTTATCTAATTGGTCAATTTCATCTATATATTTTTCTACTCCATAGGAATTAATGGAATTTTCTTCAATTGAATATCTTAAAAAATTCTGAAAAGGAGCGACACCATAGCTAACTTTCATGTTATCATGATCGGTAATAATAGCAACATCAAGACCAATTCTTGAAATATAAGCTGCTAATTCACTGAGGCTATATTGTCCGCCACTTACTCTTGAATCAAAATGGATACCCGTTTTAAGACGAATATAATTGTGGTTTGTTTGAGGATAAAGTGTAATGTGAGAAAGAATAACAATTACAAAGATATGTAGGTATCTTCTTATATTTCGATTGATGATTACCGATTGTCGAATTATAAAGCTTCGATTAAGTTTTGATTTTTTACTATTTACTATCACTGTCTACTTTTCCCCATAAATTTCTATTACTCTGTTAATATAATTGTTTATTGAATAAATTTCCGCCTTTTTCGCATTATTTATTGCCATAGTTTGTTGTATACTTTTATTTTTCGCAAGAGTTTTAATTGCATTGGCAAAAGCATAATGATCGTTAGGAGCGACTAAAATACCATTTACACCATCTTCAATAATTTCAGGAACTCCTCCAACTTTTGTTGAGATTACAGGTAAGCCACTAGCCATAGCCTCGACGATAACACGCCCAAATCCTTCATTCAGAGACGTTAGTACAAAAACATCACATTGTGAGAATATTCGAGGTAAATCTGTGCTGTAGCCGGTAAAATTAACATTTTCCAACTTCAGCTCTTTTACTGTTTCTTGAATGGAATTCATCTGTTCGCCGTCTCCGATTATTTGGTATTTAATTGGTAGATTTTCTTTTTTTAACAATGCTGCTGCTTTTAATAACAGGATAAGATTTTTAATAGGAACGATTCTTCCAGCCCAGCAAATTGTGATGTCTTCTTTATTCTTTTTGGAAATATTATCTGAGCGAGTGTTTTGGTAGAGCTCTAAATTAACTCCGCAAGAAGAAACAACAAATTTACTGGGCGGAGCAATTCGTTCTTTAATATGATCCTGCTTACCGCATTCTGTAAGATTCAATATTTTGTCAGTATAATGAGCAGCTACCATTTCAAGTAATATGAATATCTTGCTTACGAAACGGTTATAGTAGCCGTAAAAAATATGCCCATGAGGAGAATGAACAATTTTAGGTACGCCAGCCATTATTCCTGCGAATCTTCCTAATACTCCAGCTTTGGAAGAATTTGTGTGTAGAATATCTGGATGTAATTTATTGATTGCTTTAATAATTTGAACGAAAGCAAGAAGATCAAGTATAGGATTGAATTGTCTTACTAAGGAATTGATGAAGAGCAGCTTAAATTTGTTTTGACTGGCAAATTCTAATGTATCGAAAGGGGGTTCAGTTGTTTTACCTGATATAAGTTTAACATCAAATCCCTTCTCTATAAGTCCTCTGGCTAATTGGAGTGTTACTTCAGCAGACCCGCCTCTATCTAAGCGAGTGATAAGAAGAAGTACTAGTTGCTTTTTGTCAGATAGTCGAGTATTCAAACTTTATTGTTTACCACCAATTGTGCAAATCGTTCAAATGAGCGATCGAAGGTTTTTTCAATTGCCTGAGGGAAGAAGCAAGCTGGGAGTTCTCGTATTCTCAGGTGGTATCGAATACAGTCGCAACAAACTCCCTTCCTGGAGCAGGGTTCATAACTACAATTACACGATGCCAAATTGGTTTCTTTGTTACATTCCATAAATTAACTCCGTAAACCGATTGCTATTTATTCACATAGTAAAGTGTACAATAATGATTTTGAAATTCAAAAAGATCCGTAATATGAATTACCAGCATACAAATGCTACCGTTCTGGGACGAGCTCACTAGTACCAGTAGTTAGAATCCTTAGTGTAATGACTTAAAACACTGCCTCCACAGCCTCTTTTATAGTGTTAATTGTTGAGCATCTGATCTGTGCATGAGGCGGAATGAGAAGCAGATGTTCGGCAAGATAAGTGGCATTTGGAAAAGGATCATCTCCCGGGCTGTTAAGTTCAGGGAAAATATGATGGAGCGGCTTTTCGTACATCAGCGTTGTCTCGATTCCCTGGTTTAAGAGTTCTTTCTGAAGTCTTTTGCGTTTTTTCAAGTCATCAATAACAATAGGGAATTGATTAAAAGCCGCCTCAGCGTCTTCTGGAATTACCGGCGTTATGATACCATTCCTGTTTTTGAAAACATTCAATAATGCTTTTCCGTTTTCGATTCTTCTCTCAGTTAGATCATTAATTCTTTTCCATATATTTATTCCTAAAGCCGCTTGCATAGTTGTGTATTTAAATGAGTCGAAGTGAGAATGTAAAGTCGTGTATTTAAATTTTGAAACGATTGGCGACATAAGTGTATATGTAAAAGGTCTAACTGCCAGACTCAAGCCGATGAATTTTAAGAACATAATAAATTGAGCAAGAGGATGAAGCGTTGTTAATTCATTGACGTATTGTTGAAATAATTCTGAATAGTCATCGTTTTTCAAAACAACAATTCCACCTGCCAGGGTTGAAACATTTTTACCCCGGTTTAATGAATAAAAACCAAATGGAGCTGTTGTACCAATATGTTGCTTGTTCACAGTTGTTCCGAGCGCCGATGCACCGTCTTCAAGTATAAAAATATCCGATCCGTCGGTTAGTTTTAAAAGTGATTCGACTTCGCAGGGTAATCCGAACATGTGAACCGGCATGACGGCCAGGGTTTTTGAATTAAGTTTTTCTGCAACTTTAGTTATATCCAGATTAAATGTAGATGGATCAATATCCACTAATACAGGCGTTAACCCCTCTGCTTCAATCGGTAGCAGGAGGGATGGAGCAGTGTACGCCGGCAGAATGATTTCAACCTGATCTACTCGTTTGCGAATTTGTTTCAGAACTTTATAGATGATATAATTTGCGGTTGTGC
The DNA here is from genome assembly GCA_016782645.1 of Fidelibacterota bacterium. GTDB lineage: Bacteria > Fidelibacterota > UBA2242 > UBA2242 > UBA2242 > BS750m-G69. The sequence goes on from JADHYC010000052.1 coordinate 8,390, forward strand.
CGGAATTAATAAAAAGAAGATTTTCGACATTTAAATATTCTTTTAATATATCTCTGAATTTTGAAAAGACGCGATTGCTTTGAAAGAGGCCAATTTTTGCATGGAGTATATCGGAGAAAATGTACGGAGTTCCGGCGGTTGGCATTTTTAACTTTAACATTTATTTCTCCAACACCAATAAAAATCCAACTGCTAAGAATTTATTGTTCTTTCCAAGAGGATAAAGAGCAACTTTCTTTGCATTAAGTTTTGTAACGAGTGGAATAAAGTGTTTCCACTTGTATGCAAAGGTTGAAAGACTTCTGGTCACTAGATTAATCCTGTATTTACATGTTAATATAGGATTATAGCCGTTTCTGTAGTCAAAAATGATCAAACCACCGGGTCTGCAAACGCGATAGAGCTCTGTTAGAAGCTTTTCAATAATTGATAGCGGAGCTAAATTTACAAGTGTATTCAAACAAAAAACTGTATTAAATGAATTATTGGCAAATGGTAATTGATAACCATTTCCAAGTATAAGTCGTTTGGGCTCTAAATCGTTATCTTTAAAAACAACCTTGGCATTTTTTAAAGCCGTAAAATCTAGGTCAACACCATAGATACTTATTCGTTCCGAGAAGTTCACCTCTGATTCGAGTAAAAATATACCATTCCCGCAGCCAACGTCTAAGATTTTCCCGTTAATGTTTTTAAGCGTATTTAAGGCTTTAGCCCGAACGATTTTTGATATTGTCGTTTGAAAAGCTTCTGGTCTTATCGAATTTTTTAGATTTAATTCTTTCATAAATAATGTACAATTTTTTTACTAATTGTTTTCCAATCGAAGGACCTCCGTGCCCGGTTCAAGCCGTACTGTCCAATTGTATTTCTTTTGTTACTATTTTCTATTAATGATTTAATTGCATCAGTCACTGTACTCAAATCTGTCCCATCGATAATATAACCTGATTTTTGATCTTCAATTGCGTCGGCTATTCCACCGTAATTTCCGGCAATAACCGGCTTACCACAGGCTGACGCTTCCAGAAATACGATGCCGAATCCCTCGTAATCGCCGCGTAATTGCTCATTATTGGTGCTTTGACGATTCAACAAAATAAATGTATCAGATAGATTGTAATATTTTGGCAAATCTTCATCGGATACATAACCACAGAATATCACCTGATCTTTAACTCCCGTTTCCATGACTAATGATCGCAGATTCTGCTCTTCACGACCCTTGCCGACAATTAAATAAACAATATTTGGATAATCATTTTTTAAATCGGCGATGGCACGTATAACATAATCATGACCCTTGCGTTCATCTAAGCGAGCAACGGTCATGAGCACGTATTTTTCGGATAGATTGTATTTTTTCACCAGACTTTTTTCTTTTGGAGCGGGAAAAAAGCGTGATGTATCAACGCCCGGTGTAATTACATCAAATTTATCACGGGGAATTCCAAGCGTAAGAAATTCCCTCATTGTGAACCGGCTGTTTGGTATGATCCTCTCTGCGTTGTCTAAGAATGCTTTAATACTCTTTATGAGAAAGCGATTGTTACCAAAGCGGAAAGTTTCGGAGCCGTAAACGTAGATTATATAGGGAATTCCAAAGAGTTTTTTCATTACCCAGCCGGTGATTCCTGATGATAATACCTGACCGCAATGAATGATCTTGAAATTATATTTAATATGTAGGAAGAATGCCCAGATTGTGTGGAGGACGCCTTTCAGAAGTTTGTCTTTTGCGGAATTCCCGGTTGGAATTTTACGCCTGATGATATTTAATGACGATGTGCTGTCAAAATCTTTCCAGCCGGTATCTTTTGATGCCAGAATATAGCATTTGTCCGAAGGGAAATTTCGCCATATTTCGTGGAAATATGTAGCAATTCCGCTTACAACAGGAGGAAAATCTCCTGGGATGAGTAGGGATGTTTTTTCAGATATCTTTTTCATTTAGCGTAATATATCCTACAATATAGCCTGTTAAATATAGTTTTAAACTTAAATGATAAAATATTTTCAATGTGAAAAGAGCCTTTAAAATTCTTGAGATATATGAAATGATTCTAATAGGGATAGGTCTTTTTTCATTAACTTTCTTTTCATGTTGACTGGCAAGTTCAACAACAAATTCCGGGTAAAATTTATTCACATAAGCAGCCATTTTACCATTTCTGTAAAACTGCCGTATAAATTTCACCAAAGTCTTTGGTGGGAGGTGTTAAATTAAAAGTTCGGGCAGAACCACAACTCTATATCCTGCTTTTCTGATTTCCTGCTTCAGGTATGGATCTAATCCTCTTGGGATTTTCTCGTTTTCACCTCCGACTTGAATGAAAATATCCCGTGGGATGATACAGCATGGATGTTCTGCCATATCACTGTCAACTATTTTAGAAACGACTGGTGAAGTACGGCGTGGTAGTTCTTTCATTGAACGCCGAATGAAGAAAGATGCATTTTCCGGTATGATATTCGCTACTCCAGCCATTCCGATATCTGAATGTCGTTTGATATGGAAAAGCATCTTTTCCAGAAGATCATCTCTTCCGATTTTTATATCGTCATCAAAGGTCATGATATATTTTCCGGATGCGATCTGAACTCCACAGTTGATTGCGCGTCCCTGACGAGAGTCTGAAGTAATTAAAATGATCTCATAATTCTGAAACGTTTGTTGTTTTATTTGTTTCAGTAGATCGGGAAGATAGCCATCCCGTGTTGCATTAATTGTTGGGATAACAATGCTTATTATTGGTGAGGTTATATTTAGCTCTCTGTGGATTTCAATTGTTCCTTCTGATTGCCCAAAGGGATGTTTTACAAATTTCCGTTCTATGTTGCCTGAGAGAGTTTTAAATAAAGTCTTTTTCATAGAGATAACTTTTGACTTTGCGAAAGATTTCCCAGCGGGCTCCTTTCGGAGGAACTTTCGCAAAGATAATATGCTATCTTCCCGCTGGCATTTCCATCTCCAAAAAGTGGTTTTGTAATTTTCTCAATTTCTAGCAGATTAGCAATTATTTCTGGTATTTTATCAAGATCGTTTCCAACTAAATGCACCCATCCGTTTTCGACGAGTTCAACCCATTCGGTTTCACCGCGGAGAACGATACAGGGAATACCGGCAAAATAGGATTCTTTTTGAACACCTCCGGAATCGGTGATAATCAATTCCGAATTATTTTCTAAATATATCATTTCGATGTAGGTAACCGGTTCAATTAAATACAGGTTTTTATAATCGATCTGAATGCCAAAATCTTTGAGTTTGTTCTTTGTTCGAGGATGAATAGGGAAAATAATTGTCCTGTTTAGATTTTCTAATGAAGAAAGTAGATCACTTAATTGCTGAAAATCATCGGTATTTTGTGGGCGATGAATGGTAGTAAGAATATAATTTTTCGGTTTAATATGAAGCCTCTTCAAAATATCTGTGTTTTTGGCTTTTTTTGTATTATATAAGAAAGAATCATACATGACATCGCCGACGAGATAAATACCGCTGTGTCCCTCATTTTGGAGATTATTCACAGCAGTTTGTGTTGGAGCAAAGAGGTATTTAGAGACCAGGTCTGTCACAATTCTGTTTATTTCTTCAGGCATTTTCCTGTTGAAACTTCTAAGCCCTGCTTCGATATGTGCAACCGGAATATGTAGTTTTACTGCGGCAAGTGCACCAGCCATTGTGGAATTTGTATCGCCGTAAACAAGCACTATATCAGGTTTTATATATAACAGTGTTTTCTCGATTTCCAATAGCATTTTTCCTGTTTGTAAACCATGGTTTCCTGAACCAATTCCAATATTAAAATCCGGTTCAGGAATATCCAATTCTTCGAAAAATGCTCGTGACATGTTTTGATCATAATGCTGACCTGTGTGGATGATAATTTCTTCAAATTCTTTGCGAATTTCCTTGGAAACAGGCGCACATTTGATAAATTGCGGGCGAGCTCCAATGATAGTGGCTATTTTGGGCATTTGTTACTTTCTTTTTTTAGACGCGAATTACACGAATTAACGCTAATTGTATAGATAAATATTTTTTATGAATATTAGCATCCCGTAAGGAATCTCTGTTGGGATAATTCGTGAACTATCTATTTAGCCATATTGTAAAAACTAATTAAAGCCCAGATTTGATATTGAAAATCTCTTACACCGGAATGTTGAAAATTATTCGTTTTTTCTAAAGGTTTTTGAATATCATTTCAATAGCATAAAGAGGTATATTTCTGATTTTTCCAGGAAATTAAATCGTCGTATTTATATCTATCTATGAAATATGAATCAGTCATTTTCTCCATTGAGAAAATACGAGCAGCGTCCAGATTCGATACTGTAAATTTCTTGTAGCAGAATAGTGTTCGTTAAGTATTTTTAAATACTATCCTTCTTAAAGTTGACTCAGCGTGAAATTTTCAAAAATCTATTAAAATATTTACTCGAAAATGTTAGTAAAGCAACTATACCGGACGATGAGAGCAAAATGAAGAAATATCCAGATAGAACGATTAGTTTATTAAATTGTTGTGAGTATATTCCCTGATCTGGATTATTTTGAATTAATAAAATCGTGATACCTATTCCAATTACTATTGGAAGAAATAATGTTGATATTATTGAAGATAAGGAAGATTTTAATGAGGTTTTGGTTATACTCCAAATTAATATACTGATAGGCAAAATATATCGACCAATAATTATCAATGTCGTAAATATTATCTTTTCACCTACTGCTGTGTCAACAATAAAGATATCTTTTAGCTCAAGGATTTTCAAATCAAATATGTTTCCAGGAATAAGATAAAGAACCCAAAATACATAGGTAATAATAATTCCTTTGATTATTACAGAAGAGTCTTTTACTAGTGATAAAACTGATAGAAAAAGTGGAAACACAATAATGTGAGTAGCGTGATTGATAGTGCTTGATGTTCCTAGATAGAAAAAAGTAGCCCAAAATGATAAAAGAATATTATCATTTTCATGTCTCTTTATATTAATTATTATGATGGGAATAATAGATAAAATTATGATCAAGCCATTAAAATGAACATTAGAAGACATTGTTAAAATGATAATTATAGGAAGAAAAAAAATCGATCCAATCCAAAGAGATTGAAGTTTTTTAAACTCAGGATAATAACGCCAGAAGAAAAATATGTTGCCTAATATTAAAGTAATTAAGCACAGTATCCATCTATCTGGAATGATAAAAGTATAGTAGGCATTATAAAATGTAAATCTTCTAATTAGTAATCCAACTAATACAATGCAAAAAACTATTATCCAACTTTTATTTTTTGTAAGTGTCCACCCAACAATAGGTAAACATATCAACATCCAATTAAATAGATTATATGGGTTATTTAATAAGAAACAGCTGGACAAAAATACAATAAAAAGAATCAGTATAATAGACAGACGAAGAGAATAGAAATTTTTAATACAATATTTGACAATTATAACAATTAGAGTGGTTATAATTAAAATAAATAATATTACTATTAAAGGATGTGAGAGAATAAAGTTTGCACTAAATGGCAATATATTAGAAATATATTCCAAAATATTCGACGACACAACAACAGCAGTAAGTACTAATATACTTATGCCTATAAACCCGATTTGAATAAAAAATCTCAAGTTTCTACTATTAAAATAATCGCAAAGAGAAACGTAGGACAAAAGTACTACAGCAATTATTATAGCCAAAATTACAAGTGCAAGGTTTAAAGATGATTTATTCCCTGAAATATATTCATTACGTATTTCGCGAAGTTTGTTAATATCTGAAACGGTTGGATGTCCCGTAAAAAAACTTGAAAACTCTTGTAATATACTTGATTCTATTTCATCTGATAATTCTAACATATCTAATGCAGGTAAAGCGGGGGAATTATAAAAAGGAGAGACTCCGGCAAGGATAGAAATCGTTGGTGTCCAATCAATTTGTAAAATTCTATTTGGACCTGATTTATTTATTTGAGGTCCCAACAATATAAAAGGAGTATCAATAATTTCAGGAACATGATCCATGTGAAAACCGTTGTTGTCCATTCCATGCTCTGAAGTGATAAGAATAATATCTTGATCTGTGGTTATACTTATTAATTGTTTTATATATTCATCGATAATTTTAAGGACATTAGGATAATTAGGCGAAAGAGGGGTTTCTAAATGTCCTAAATAATCTAAAGTTGTAAATTGGATAATAGCAAAATCCCAATAATTTAAGCTTAAGAAATTATAAGCCTGGTTAAAAAGATCGTCAGCTTCTTCTAAATACTGGCTAAATGTAAATTTTTTTGGTTTATATGCTGTTTTATCAGAATATTCACCGTAAATGCTATATATTAATTTCCCAAATATTGCTATGCTCTTACCTTTTTTTGTCAATCTTCTGAATATGTTATCATAATTTGAGGATGAAGCTTGAACATAATCGAGAAAAGCAAGTGGATTATCTATAATTCCAGAAAATATTGCGTGATCACCTGCTACGGTTATTGGTATAGATAAAACTTCAGAAATACCCCAGGCGCATTTATCTCGAAGACTGAAAGTGAAAGGCATTCTATCACTAAACATGTAGTCTTTACGTGCAGAATCAATAAGAATTATCAATATCCTATTATTAGTGTGCTTAGTGATTTCATTTTTATGCGTTGTATTGACATTATAATGTTTTTTTAAACTTATAAAATCATTGATAACGAAAATATTTATAGATACAAAAATAAATAAGGCAATAGAGAGTATCAGGGGTTTTTCTATTTTTGAATAAATTGAATTCTTTTTATAAATCATTTAAGAATTGCCTAATTTTATTTACTTGAAATCTTAGATACAATGAAAATATTCATCAATTATGTATCAATTTGGGTAATATTTTATTGAAAATCAAAAGCGTCTATTTAAAACATTATGTTGTAAGATTATTTCTAAGATCTCGAAATCAAAATTGTGTAAAATTATGTTTGAGGATGTTGGGAAAAAATAGGGGGTATTATGAGGACTATCTTGTAACAGTTTAGAGTAATATTTTAAGCATTTTCAATATCGAGCTTTAGATATCCGATAATAAATCCAGCTGCGTAAAAGACTAACATGAGGAGATAAAACCACTTGAGTGTGGCAATAGCGAAGAGAATATTTTTTATATACCGAATAATTCTAAAACCCAACGTTGCTTTTATTGGTACTTTTTCTTCATGTTTTGATGCTAATTCGATTACAAAATACGGGTGGAACTTGTTAACATACGCTGCCATTTTTCCATTTCTGAAGAATTGTCTGCAATTTTTAATGATTGAGTTTGGTGGTTGGTGGTGAATATATACTTTAGGAATTACGACAACTCTATATCCGGCATCCCGGATTGCAGATCTCAAATATGGATCAACGCCACGGGGTATTTTTTCGTTTTCGCCACCTACATTGATAAAGACATCTTTTGGAATTGCACAACATGGATGTTCAGCAAGATCGCTTTCAACAATTTTTTCAACCATAGGGGAACTACGACGTGGTATCTGTTTCATTGCAGCTTTTACAATCCATGATCCGTTTTCTGGAACTAAGTTTGGAACGCCAACCATTCCAACGTTAGGTTCTGTTTTTACAGTTTCTACTAGTTTGCTAAAAATGTTAGGTGTGCCAAGTTGAGTATCATCGTCTAAGATAATTAGAATTTTACCTTTGCATTGTGAAACAGCGGTATTAATAGCTCTTCCTTGCCGAGGATCGCCTTTTACTACTATAGTTTCAAAATCTTGAAATTTTTGATTTCCCAGCTGTTTTAATAATTCAGGGAAATAACCATATCTATATCCATCTAGAGTGGGAATGATTACAGAAACAAGAGGATAATCAGGGTTACCTTTCGCCTTACCATTATAAACTTTTATATCAGCCTGAAAATCAGCGGCTTTGTGTTTAAAAAAATAAGGTCGGTCCGTACTCATCTTAAATTAACAACGTTTTGTATGATCTCAAGAAACTTTAAAGCTTTATAATCCGTAGGCTGACCAAAGATATTATTTTAATTCTTCCATAAAATATTATTCTCTCTGCTTAAAAAGATTTTCAGAAAACCTTTTTCATAAGAAAGGTGCTGAATGATAAAAACAAAAAAAAGCAACTTCATTAGTTTCTTTTCTATTTTTAAATTTTTACAATAAATAATTATATGTTTTTTAACCAAACTAGATATTATATTTGTTTCATAAAAAATATAGTTGGAAATCCAAGTATCTACATTACGTGAATTCAACTACTAAGTGCAACTCAAGAAGAGTTAGGAAAAGCGGGCAAGCTGCTCTATCATTTGCACTGTTTTTTCCACAAAACATGAGGTGCACAAATGGAATTCTACAAGCAGCTTACCCTGGAGCAAAGATACGGAATTTATTCGTTGATTAAAACAGGTCATACTCAGTCAGAAATTGCTAACGTAATCGGAGTTCATAAATCCACTGTCAGCCGTGAGTTACGACGAAATCATGGTGGACGAGGTTATCGTTATCAACAAGCCCATCGTAAGGCTATTGATCGCCGGAAGAAAGGCAAGGTCCCTTTGCGTATTGATAGAGGAACATGGGCAATGATCAAGGCGCTTATTGGTGAAGATTGGTCTCCTGAGCAGATTTCAGGCTGGCTGAAACTGGAGATGAATATATTTGTGAGCCATGAATGGATTTATCAACACATCCTATTGGATAAAGAATCCGGTGGTCATTTGTATCGTCATTTACGTTGCCGGAAAAAGAGAAAGAGGCGGTATGGCTCTAATGACCGGCGGGGTCAGATTAGAAACAAAGCAAGTATTGATGAACGTCCGCCGATTGTTGAGACAAGAGAACGGCTGGGTGATTGGGAAGCAGATACCATTATTGGTAAGCGGCACAAGCAAGCTATAGTCTCTATAACGGAAAGGAAATCCCGCCTTTCCTTGATCTACAAGGTGGAACAAAAAACATCCGACCAGGTAACCAAAGCGATTAACAGACTTTTGCTACCAATAAAACATTATGTCCATACAGTGACTTCTGATAACGGTAAAGAGTTTGCCGGTCATGAAGTCCTTGCGAAAAAGTTAGACGCTGAGTTCTATTTTGCTCACCCCTATTCTTCTTTTGAACGGGGATTGAACGAAAATACTAATGGCCTTATCAGACAATATTTTCCGAAAGGCAGAGATTTTACTACCATTACCAATGAGGAAATCATACGAACTATTAAAAAACTGAATAACCGACCAAGAAAATGTCTTGGTTTTAAAACTCCGAATCAAGTATTTTTCGGAGGTGCTAATTGTTGCACTTAACACTTGAATCCAGGTT
>JADHYC010000053.1 GCA_016782645.1 Fidelibacterota bacterium
GTTTTTCACCCTGGCACGATTGTTTATAGAAATGGCAGTGCGGCATGAGAAAAGATTCGACTATCAAGGCGTCACCCTAAAGTCTAAAACTTAGGGCTATGGTAAATTATGTTCTTGACTTTCCTTTCTATAAATCACCTCGTTGCCACCAGACAATGGTTAGATTTTTTTTAAAATTAAATTTGATTACTTATTGAATATCAGTATCTAAAGGTATTTCTAGAGGTGGTTCTTTATAAATTTCTAATTGTTCTTCCAGAAATTCGTGTTCTCTCAATTTTTTATTTTCAAACCACTCGCATTTAATTTGATCACCTCTGATACTACGAACTGTCATTATTTCGCCACCAGATTTTAAAATAACAATGTCACCAACCTTCATAATTACCTCCAAATATTTAAAATTTTTCATAAATATATAGCACTAAATTTTTATTATTCTCTTTAACTGCATCACAAACAGTAAATAAGGAGCCCAATTTAAAGATTGAATTTTCAGATATAGTTTAAAAATACTATTTACTCCCACCATAATTTAAGATCGGGTGAAGAACCAACTGTTGTTGTATTAAAATTCTTATCAATACTTTGTCCAGCAGATAAAGAACCTGTGACATTAACAGAACCCACACTGGATCCGTTTAAATATATAAGAATCTTAACATCATTAGCAGTTTGAGTGCCTTTATTTTTAATAGTAATCATATGATATACGTTATATGTTACAGGACCATTCCCAACTTGTGTCTGTCTGGTTGTAACATTATGTTTTGTGAATACGCAATTTGCACCATCTGAAGAGGAGTCAGGCTCTAATATATCGCATGAACACAATAAAAGAACGATAGTGATAATAAATAATTTCTTCATATTTTCACCTTATCGTTTATAACTTATTGGCTACCTTAATTAAATATAGAAAGTAATTTGAGTATAAAATCTACTTACGTTTTAATTCATTCAAAATAGACACTGTTGTTTCATGCAAACTAAAAATTATTATCCAGCCTTCACAGATTATTCTCCACAGTATATTACCAAATATTATTAAGGCCATGGGCACCCAACCAGGTGCTTCACCGCGAACATACCCATGAGCGCCAGCGCCTTGAACGATCATACCAATCGCAACGATTGTAATTATGATTATTCCTATTACATATAAAATTTTGATCAATGTTACACTTATCATTTTTTGGAATGAAAAAAAACCACCTTCAGATACCTTCTGATTTGATTCGCTTTTAGTTTCTAAAATTTCATTAATATTTTCGGACATGCTCAACTCCTTTCCTTTATTTTTGTTTTGAATATAGTATACCTAAAAATAATAATAATTAACCGTTACCTATAATTAGGGATAAAAGATTATAAGTAGGAGACCATAAAATACGCATATTGAGCAGGATATAAAAAAGAGCAATCTCTTAACTCGATATGGTTTTCTGACTCCTTTAAATAAATACACTCTGGCATAATCGCCTTTTTACTATTTGTTATGATTTTACTTGAGATATTTAGTAATGTCAAGAAATAACTTGATCTAAGGATAAAAATTCTACTACCACCAACTGAAAATAAAAATATGCCTTAGAGTGAGTGTGCCTAATATTAAATAGAACCCATACTGGTCTTTTTTGGGTTTTGCGATCGGGAATTAGGTTGAGATTTTTTTCGCTGGAAATTTTAGGTTAGGTTTTGCCATTTGTTTGTAGACTTGACTGCCACATGGTTAACTATAGTGAAATGAAGCTAATATCTATTAGTTTTTAGGTTAAATTTCTCTGCCAAAGTGTCTTAAAATGCTGGAATATACCCAAATGATATACCCAAGATTTTATTTTATCGACGGTAAATAATTGGTATACTATACTTCCCAAGCTGGATACGGGAGTTCGATTCTCCTCACCCGCTCAAAATCATTTTTTCGTTAAAGATTAAAATTTTTATATCGTTCGGTAAGAAGAACTTTTTAAATATTGAGCTGTACCCTATAGAGTAACTGACGTTGTCTCTATAGAGCAACTTTATTAGTCAATATTGGTTATTAGCAGGATAAATGTTAAAGAAAGTAAAATAAATATTTCTTTGTATTTGATTGACAATTAAAACAGGATTAATTATCATTTTTAAAACAATGAAAGTAAATTAACACGGTTTTTATTTAACAATGGTGTGATCTTATGTTTGTTGTAAATTTTTACTTATCTTTCTTTAGAAAATGAGTATCTCAAATTACCATAGAAAATTTATCTTACTTTTATTTGCTATACTATTTCCTGTCATTTTGATGGGACAGTTTTATTTCGGGCGAAATAAGATTCAGTATGAGCGATTTGATTGGCAAGTGATCGGCACTTCGCATTTTAATATTTATTATTATCCAGAAGAAATAAAAATTGCACAGGCAGCAGCCTATTTTGCTGAAGAAGATTTCAATTATTTAGAGCAAAAATTTAATCATACCATTGATATAAAAATCCCATTATTTATTTATAGCAATCATATTCATTTCCAGCAGACAAATATACTTCCCTATCGAATACCGGAAGGTGTTGGCGGATTTTTTGAATTCATTAAACGGCGAGTGGTCATTCCTTATCCCGGGAATATGCATGATTTTCAACATGTTATTCGACATGAATTGGTACACGTATTTATGTTTAGTAAGATAAAATCGGTTGCCAGTGATATAGGTTACTGGGAAACGCCAATGTTTCCACTTTGGTTCATAGAAGGGCTAGCTGAACTCTGGTCACAAGGATGGGATTCTCAAGGAGAATTAATAATCCGGGATGCGGTCTTGCATGATTATTTATTACCTCTGGAAAGTTTTGAATTAATGCAAGCGGGATTTCTACTATATAAGGAAGGGCAATCCTTCTTACGTTATTACGAAAAGAATTACGGTTCCGATCGCATAAGAATGTTATTGGAAACCTACTGGCAGTATAATTCCTTTGAAGATGCTCTTTCTACGATTTCTGATAAAAGTTATTTTGACCTCTGTAGCGAATGGAAATTATCATTGAAGAAAGAATTTGCAGAGGCACTATCAAAAGAAAAGGTATTAAAACCTGGAGAATTCCAAGTTACAGAAATTGGCACAAATATTAGTCCTGCAATTTATTCAAGTAAAAATGGCGAACAATTTATTATCTATTTAACTAATCGATATGGTTACACCGATATTTACCAGAAGAAGCTTAGAGAACAAAAAAGCACTATTGTAATAAAGGGTGAGAGGAAATCCGACTTTGAATCTTTGCATTTTTTACAGAGTAGTATTAGTGTTAATCAGAAAGGAATTTTAGCATTTGTCGCTAAATCAGGTCAGCAGGACGCACTCTGGTTAGTCAATTTGAAAAATCATAGAGTGATTATCTCTTTGCATAACCCCCAATTGATGACGATTCGATCACCAGATTGGTCTCCTGATGGTAATTTTATTGTTTTCAGCGCCCAGGATTTTAGTGGACAGTCTGATCTCTATATCTGGGATATTTCCAAGGAACAGGCAATAAGATTAACAAATGATTTATATTCCGATAATGAACCATGTTTCAGTCCATCAAGCAATTATATCGTATTTAGTTCAGATCGCTGTCGTCCTGAAATTGACAGCGGAACCGATCTTTTTATTTTGGATTTGTCAAATGGAGAAATCATACAGATTACAAAGGATTCTTTTAGAAATTCAAAGCCGTTTTGGACTAGAAGTCAGCCTCGTATGATCTACTATTTATCCAATAGAACTGGCACTCAGAATGTATGGGCGTTGGAATTGCCCGAATTGAGCAACTCTTCTAACTCTAAAGTTAATATTTATCAAGTGACTAATTATCATACAGGATTTTACGATATATATCCGATGGCAGTAGATAGTTTATTAGTGAGCGCTTTTCAGAAATATAATTATCAGATTCATTGTTTACCGATGGTGAAGGATTCTGGGTTGAAACTTATTGAATCGTTAGATGACATAGTAAGCGAATCTTCATGGGAAATTCCTGCTTCAAGCGTGGATATTCGGAGAAAAAGCCATCTATACAAAATGAAATATAGTCTTGATTTTGCTCAAACGGCTGTAGCACATGACCCAATTTTTGGCTTTTTAGGTGGTGCTCAGTTGGGGATATCTGACCTGTTAGGAAATCGTTATTACCATTTTTTACTGGCAAATACGGCGAGGACGAGATCGGAGATCATGGACCGTTTTAATGTAGCAGTAACTATGGTAGATTTAACCCATCGCTCGAATCATGCTTTAGGAGTTTTTCATTTTGCCAATGATTACTTTAGCCCTTATGAGGGATTTTATTTTGAAAGGGCATTTGGAGTGCGTGGTGCTTTAAATTACCCAATTGATGTTTTCCGTCGACTGGAGTTTAGTATTTCATTATGGCAGTCTAGTAAAGATTATTATTTTGAAGAATTGAACAGAATTTTTCTTGTCTCAAATTATTTTTCACTTGTACACGATAATTCTTTATGGTGTATTACCGGACCTATTGATGGTTGGCGTCTGCGACTAACAGTTGGGCCAACTTTTGATTTTAAGCATTCTCAGATTCATAACTATACAGGGTTATTAGATTTTAGGTATTACTATCGTTTCCATCGGCATTTTACTTTTGCACAGGCAACTAGAATCTGTTTAAACGATGGTATTGATATTTATCGTTATTATATCGGTGGAAGTTGGGGGCTGCGTGGATATAATATGTATGAGATTTATGGGCGGAAGTACGTTCTGTTAAATCAAGAATTAAGATTTCCTTTTGCTCAAAGTTTAATCTTGCGTATCGGCTCATACAGGATTGGATTAGCGCCTATCCGCGGAGCAGCTTTTATTGATGTGGGTAATGCCTGGGATTATGAGTTTCCTGGCATGATAGGTAGTTTCGGTATTGGATTAAGAGGAGTACTTTTAGGTGGATTTGTTTTACGATTGGATATTGGTAATAAAACGGATTTTCGTTCCTTAAATAAAGATTTGTTTTTCCAATTTTTCTTCGGATGGGATTATTAACCAAAATAATTAAAGAGCCACACCGGTACGGTCATTCTTCCCTACGGAGCAGACAAAAATACCAAGTATGTCCTAAGCGAAGTCGAAGGGACACAAAGTAATTAAAATTGTTAATTGATAATTGTAAATTGATAATTGACTTAGTGTCCGGCTGCCGCCGGATGGCATCCTCCCGATCCCGATTAATGGGGAGTATCGAGAATGAATAATCCAGGTTAAAAGATAAATATGATAAGAAATTACAAGAATACATTATTTCTAATCGCTTTTATATTTTCAACCCTGATAATTGCCAGTTGTTCGCATGGATTGCGAGAAAGTATTATTTCAGAAGTTGTTAACTCGATGAGCTATAAATTATCTCCATCACAAGCACCTGAATTAAAGTGGAAGATGAAATTGCGCTCACTACCAAGGACATTCTCTATGATTAATAACCAGAACGTTTTAATTACATCCAATCGTGGAGAATTGTATATCATTGATATCGTAAATGGAAAACGCAGTACTCGCATCTGGAAGCCATTCCATAGACCGATTGAAGTATTATTTATAGAAAGTGAAGAAGGAACAATTTATTTTACATCAGTAGTTGATAAAGGGTTGTATGCCTATAACCTAGAAGAAGCGAAAGTAAGATGGAAATTCAATTTATCCAATTTACAAGGGGAAATGGTTATCATTGGTGACACTGCTTTCATTTCGCAGGAGAAAAAATATATTCTGGCTTTTAATAAAAATACAGGTGAGCGTATTAAAAAGATGAGAATTAATACATCAATTGCACAAGGAATTTATAAATATAAAAATTTGCTCTGGATAATAACAGATGATGGTTGCTTACTTTCCTATGATGTTAACCTTAAACCAAAAGATTTTTTTAATCTAAAACTTAATCCAAATCCGGTTATTACAAAAGTTGGAAGTAAACTTATTGCTGGTGATTCCAACGGTCGTCTTGTATTAGTTGATATGGAGCAGAAAAAAATCCTTTTTGAAAAACGGTTATTAGCTCCCATATACTCGAATCCATTGATTTCAGATAGCGTTATCGTTGTTGGTCTTGCAAATGGTTTGGTTGAGGCATTAAATTTTTCAAACGACTCGGAAATTTGGAATTATCAAGGTGAGGGATTGGTAAACTTACCTTTAATAGGGATAGAATCCATGGTAATCGTCCCTTTTACAAGGGGACAGATTTTGGCATTAGATCTTACATCAGGGAACAAACTCTGGCATTATGAATTTGATCAAAGTATTCATTTAGCCAGATTGGTACCGGATGGGATTTTAATTGCTGACAGAAAAAATAGAATCCACTATCTGGAAAGTAAAAGATGATTTTCAAAAGAGTGATCCTGATAATTTTAGTTTTTTTATCTTTAGGTACAGCACAAGTTCCTATGAATTATCAGGTGAATAATTTCTTCACTGCTTTTGGTATAAGTGATTCTTTAAAAATAAATTTTCCGGATACATTACATATTTTACCAGTGACAAAACATACTATTGAATGGAATAAACAACGAATAATAGGAATTGGATTAATGGTTGTGTTTGGTATGCTGTCGTACCATTTCCATTGTGAGGCGGAGGAATCTTATAACGCTTATTTACACTCAGGGAGTTACAGTGAGATGGACCGCTTATTTGCGAGAACAAAACAATACGATCAGTATGCTGGCTTTTCATATGTCGGATTAGAAATTGGGTTTATTATCACTTCTTTCTCGTTTATTAAAAAATTGCCATGAGGAACTTAATATTGGTACTAATCTGTGTATTTTTACTTTCTTGTTCAGATAGAGAGCATGCAAATCCATTTGATCCGGAGAATTCGAATACTAAAGGCGCACCAACAGGGGTATCAGTTATTTCCAATCGTGATTCTGTTATTCTTAGCTGGAATCCCATGGATGTTGATGATCTATTATACTATCTGGTCTATCGCACAGATGGACAAGATTATATAACCCCGTATGATTCTGTTAATTCGTCAGAAAATGCTTTTTTAGATGTAAATATTGTTTTTGATTTGAGATACAGGTATGCTGTTCAGGCAAATACAATTTTTGATAAAGGGATATTATCAGACACGGTAAGTATAATTCCTGGACCATATAATTTTTGGATCGCAGATTTCTATGGGTTTAGTGTTAAAAGGGTCACATACGATGGTGCACATATCTTAGAGTCCGATTATTTTACATC
Organism: Fidelibacterota bacterium; assembly: GCA_016782645.1. Taxonomy (GTDB): domain Bacteria; phylum Fidelibacterota; class UBA2242; order UBA2242; family UBA2242; genus BS750m-G69. Next base: position 7,244 of record JADHYC010000053.1, read on the forward strand.
GCCAATAGCCATAGAAGCTGATCCCAAACGGAATCAATTCCTGATAGCGGATTACTGGAATAAATGTATTTATATCATTGATAAAAATTTTACAACCAGTTCATTTATTGATCTGGAAGACAGGCCGGTGGATATTGCAATGAATTCATCAGAAGGTAAATTCTATATATTGTTTCTGGAGCAAAACCAGTTAGCAACTTGTTCCATACCAGAAGAAATAATTGAAACTGTAACCCTACCGTTTGATGTATCATTTAACACACATTTGACTTATGATTCGGTGGCTTCTAATGTTTGGATTTCCGGTAATAGAGCAGACTCAGTTTTCCAGGTTGTTTTGAAAAATTCTACACCTGTTTTGGAGATTCATTCAGGGATTGTTAGTCCGGGAAAGATTTATGCCGATCCATTGAGCGGAGGTTGTTGGGTTACATCTGATTCCGGAATTGTACGGATAAGTGATTACGGTGTGAGGCAAATTTATAAAAGAAATTATTATATAGCAGATTTAAGCATTAACTCGATAAATGGAGATTGCTATTATATCGGATATGCTCTGGAAAATGGACTCTGGGAAACAGGGCGCATTATACAAGGTGATCAGGAACCTGTTGAAATTTTAGGTAATGAGTATCCATATTTGAGTAGAATTCAAGTTGTGCCTGGTGAAGGAGCTCAGGGATTTATCGTGGCGCAAATGGGTACCTGGAGAATCATACGCTTTGATAGCACTGGAAATGAAATTGGGGAGTTAGGATCGTTTGATACGCGATTAGATTTTGCTTTGGAATAGATATTATTCAATCCGATCTGGTTCTGGAGGAATTGCATTTATTTTCTGTTAATGAATGTTGAGTCTACTTAAGAAAGGTTGAAATTTGAAGTATATTTTGCATAATACCAAAAATTCAGAAATCCACCTTTGGTGGAAAACAGTTATAATAACTGGTAACTTCTTATTAACTTAAACAATATTACTTCTTCAACCGTTTCTCCGATCTATCGGAGGTTTCTTTTTCTAATGATTTTTATTTTTTTAGTGGATTCACTCTTCTAAATAAGAAAATTTCAATGTTAGTAGAATTCAGCTGGAAAAATATAAGAGTGTTGGAAATTGAAAAAGGAGATAATCTTAATGCAAATTTATATCTCAGTCTTTGGTAGGCAATGACAGTAACTAGGTTTACTACCAATAATTGAGGTGTTACAATAAAAATTTAACCAAGATATTTAAATTAATAGTTGTGGAATTTCGATTTTTTATTAAAAAATTAATTAAATTAGTGCCGTTATTTTTACGTATTTATGGTTTTTTATTTTTTATACTTATTGGTGTAAAGGTAGCTTATAATCTTTAAATAAATTAATGTATTTATGTTAAAAATTTCTTCAGTTGAAAAAAACAGTATAGCAGAACAGGTTGGGATCAAGTTTAATGATTATCTTGTTACAATGAATAATCAAATTGTTAATGATTTTCTCGATTATCGGTTTCTTCAGTCTGAAGAAAATTTGAAAATTCAAATTGAGCGTAATGGTAAAGTTTTATCTATTAATATTAAAAAATCTTATGATGATGATCTGGGTATAAAATTCCAAGATACAAAAATTCGATCTTGCACTAATAATTGTATATTTTGTTTTATAAAGCAGAATCCGCCAGGGATGCGTAAGTCAATTTATTTCTGCGATGAAGATTATAGATATTCATTTCTATACGGTAATTTTATAACTCTTACGGATGTTGATGATAATGCTCTGGATCGAATTGCTACTCAACGATTATCACCTCTGTATATATCAGTGCATGCTACTGATACAGCTGTTCGTAAAAGGATATTTCGATTTCGTAGTGAAGACCACTTGTTGGAAAAGTTAGAATTTTTAGATAGAAGCCGGATTGAGCTGCATGTCCAGATTGTGTTGATGCCGGGAATAAATGATGGAGAAGTTCTTGAAAAAACTATAAGAGACCTATATCATTTCCGAGAGTCTATTAAATCCGTTGCAATTGTGCCGGTTGGTTTGACAAAACACAGGAAAGGGCTCCCAAAAATTCGTGGATTAGACTCTAAGTATGCATCAAACTTACTACCTTATTCACGTGCCTGGAACAGGAATTATTTTAATATTGAAGGTGATCATTTTGTTTATCTGGCAGATGAATTTTATCTACTTGCTGATAGATCACTTCCAGGAAGAAACTCGTATGGTCGCTTCTATCAAATTGAAAATGGGATTGGGATTGTCAGAGAATGTATTGATAATTTTAAGAGACAGGTGCGAAAACTGCCTGAATCAATACCTGGTCCTAAACGAATTCTCTTTGTAACTGGAACTTTAGCAAAACCGGTATTAGAGACATATATAGTTTCAATGTTGAATAATATTCAAAATTTAGAGGTTGATGTTTTTTCTGTAGTAAATAACTTTTTTGGTGAAACTGTGACAGTTGCCGGGCTTATAATAGGAAGAGATATAGTGGAGCAGTTGAAATCGCATCTTGAATATGATTTGATTTACCTGCCGCCAAGGTGTATAAATGATGATGGATTATTGTTAGATGATATGACTCCCGAAGATATACAAAAGGAACTTGGTGTTCCGGTTGAAGTTTTTAATGAAGATTATGTAGAGATGTTAAATAATGCCAGTATCTGAACCGATAGTTGCAATTGTTGGGCGCCCCAATGTTGGAAAGTCCACCTTGTTCAATAGAATTGCTCAAAAGCGGAAATCCATAATTCATTCTGAACCAGGTATTACCAGGGATAGAATTTACGAAAGTGTAAATTGGGCAGGATATCAATTCATCCTGATTGATACAGGTGGGTTTATATTTAACAGCAATGATCAAATCGAAAAAGCTATAAGAGCACAAGTTGCTATAGCAGTTGATGAAGCTGACCTTGTGTTATTTCTTGTTGATTCTATGGATTCAATAACCTCAATGGATAGGGAAATTGGATCGCTACTCCGCGAATCCAGTAAAACGGTTTTATTAGTTGTAAATAAATGTGATAATGAAAAACGAGAACAGAATTTGTACGGGTTCTATGAATTGGGGTTTGACGACCCTCTTCCTATCGCTGCACTGAATGGCAGAAGAATTGGTGACCTTCTGGATTGTATTCTGGAGAAACTTCCCAGAGAAGCCCCTCTTGAACAAGAAAAAAAGGATCAATTACATCTTGCTATTGTTGGAATGCCCAATGTCGGGAAATCGTCTATTGTAAATGCTTTATTGGGTACTGAAAAAGTTATTGTTACGGAAATTCCGGGAACTACAAGAGATTCAATTGATTCGGAATTAAAATATTACAGCGAACCAATTACTCTGATTGATACAGCAGGTCTAAGAAAAAAGAGCAGTATCAAAGACAACATAGAATTTTACAGTATGGTTCGCGCTAATCTTTCAATTAACCGCTGTCATGTTGCTATTGTAGTAGTTGATGCGTTAAAAGGTTTCGCGCGGCAGGATGCGAATATTATTCGGACTGTGATTAGCAAGAAAAAAGGACTCGTACTTGTAATTAATAAATGGGATTTAATAGAAAAAAATTCAAGTACGCTAATTGAATTTCAACGCGACTTAATTGATGCTTTCAGGCAGCTCGAACACTATCCAATAATCTTTATTTCTGCTTTAACAAAGCAGCGAATTCATAAGGTTATTGAGACTGCTAAAGAAGTTTACCTTGCTCGCAAGCAGCGCATTAGCACCAATAAGTTGAATAATTTTTTCCAGGATGTTATTAATAAAATACCTCCACCCGCTGTTCAGGGAAAATACATTAAAATAAAATATTTAACTCAAGTAAAAAGAGAACCGCCTGTCTTTGTGTTTTTCTGTAACTATCCAAAAGATATTAAAGAGGAATATCGGAGATTTCTTGAGAATCAACTTAGAGCTGGATTCGGTTTTAGAGGCGTTCCTTTAACAATAATATTTAGACAGAAATAATTTGTGATTAAAACGACAAGGTCTATTATAGCAATATTTTTTATGATTAACTTTGCTCTGGCGAGCGACGTCGTTCAAGCATATATAAATTATAGAAATAACTTACTGATTGAACAACCGCAGGATTTTGATAGTGATAAAGCTATTAAATCAATGCTTATTCATCCAAAGCAGCGAGCTAAGTTTTTGGGTAAAGCGGTCTGGGATAGACCCACACTAGAAAATGCTAAAGAATATACAACGTCAGAAGGACATTTTAAAATTCATTATACAACTACTGGTTATAATGCTGTTGACTCAATAATTACAAATATCTACAATATCCCGGATTGGGTTTACGAAACGGGGAAAACTGCAGAGCGTGCTTATCGGATACTGGTTGATACATTGAAGTTTCAACCACCTCCATCTGATAATAATATAGATGGTGGCAAAATTGATATTTTTATTAAGAATTGGGGTGGTAGCTACTACGGGATGACATACCCGGAAGATGAAGTAATAAGTACTTCACGGCGTTATGATTGGACTTCTTATATGGTAATTGATAATGACTATGTCGAAAGTGGATATTTTGCACAAGGTTTTGATGCTCTACACGTTACTGTAGCGCATGAATTTTTTCACATGATTCAATTAGGGTATAATTGGTGGGTGAGTAATGGTCTGCCAGGTGTATCATCATACAATGGTGATAGATATTTTTTAGAGTGGTGTTCCGTTTGGTTTGAAGAAAGAGCATATCCAAAAGTTAATGATTATTATAATTACCTATATGATTACTTTTATTATCCTTCATATTCAATGTGGTCAAACCAATATTGGTACGCTTTAGAAATATTTTTACGCTTTATTCTTGATAGATATGGGGAAGAATTATTAGTAAAAATTTGGGATAAAATAAAATACAAATACGCATTTCAAGCATTTGAAGAGGTAATGAGTGATGAAAACGAAGTAGAATTGTCACATGTGTGGAATGAGTTCTGTCGATCATGTTACTATACCGGGCAGCGGTTCGACGAAAATTTAGCGCTATCCTCTGATGCAAAAGATTTTCCGCTTTTAGAATTTCCTTATGAAAATGATTTTGTTCTTATAGATGAAGTGATTTTGACTACTAATGCCAAGCCATTTGCGACCATACCGTTTAGAGTAACTTTTGAGAAAAATCAATTTATTGGAATTAGAAAGCCGAAAGAAATAAATGATTCTTTTATAGGCAGTTACATCTTTGATTTGTTTTTTTCTAATGATATTACATCAGGTTTATCTTTTAGTAATGATCTGTTTATTGGTGAAGCGAGAATCAGGGATACACTGGTGATATTTTTAACTAATACTTCCATTGACTCATCCTATGATTTTAATTTAACAGTTTCGGAATTTCCAGATACTCTACAAATACCAACTAAATTTATTGCTCTATATCCAAATCCTCTTAGAATTGATGCGAAATCTGATTTTCACTTTGATATACAATTAGGTGAAATCCTGGATTGTCTTACTTTTTATATTTTTGATTTGCAGGGTAGAAGGATTCTAAAGAAAAAATTTACCGCCGAGTACCTCAATTTAGGTATAACGTCTTTAAAAATTTCTTTTAATGAAATTCAAAGATTGAATCTTTCTTCAAGTGTTTATTTCATGGTAATAAAAGCTGGCTCGAAGAGAGTTATTAAAAAGTTCACTATAATAAAATAGTATCATTTTATCCCGTCATGAAATAATACATTTGGGAATTTGATTGAAAGTTGATTAAGAAAATATTGAAGTTATACAGATGTTGGAGACTAGGTAACTTCAGGCTCTAAATATCTTGATATAAGTGGTCAAATACCTTTAAACTTCCCGCTTTTTTTGTAAATTTAGAAATGAAAAATATTTACCACTATATAAAACACTATTCGAAAATCAAACCGAACTCCCCTTTTATAAAGTATATGGACAGGGAATTTACATATCGGCAGACATGGGAAAAGGTAAATTCATTGGCTTATAATCTTCTCGAATTTGGAATTACTTCTAATCACTCTATCGGAATTTTACTTCCCAATGTTCCAGAATTTATAATCTCTTACTTTGGAATTCTCAGAAATAATAGTGTAGCAGTTCTTCTTCCAACTACTTCTTCACATCAAGAATTAGCTACATTAATTAAGAAATCGAATGTTCAGACCCTAATATATTCTAGCGAATTTAACAGAAAAGTCGATGAAATAGAGTCTATATGCGGTAAGTTTTTACATAGAATTGTGCTCGGTTTACCCAATAAAAATAAAATTAGTCTTTTAAACCTGTTAAAATCGAACTCCCAACCAAAGATTACTCATAAAATTGCTGGTAATGAGCAAGCGGTGATAATGTTTACTTCCGGAACTACAGGTATTCCAAAAGGCGTTATTCTAAGCCATGAAAATATATTAATTAACGCTTTATCATTTAGCGAACTTCTTAGTTCAGAAAAAGACCCACGTATTTCTGGAATCTTTCCATTATCTAATTGCTTTTCTCACACGCTTGTTATGAATACTGCTCTTATTCTTGGTGGCACAATTGTTCTTTCAAATAAATCCAATCCTGATGAAATTGCTAAACTGATCAGAGATAAAAAAGTTTCAATATTTATTGGCAATCCGGAATTGTTACAGAGAATTGAAGAATTACAAGATTTGGAATCAAACGATTTAAGTAGTTTAAATTCATTTATTTCAATTGGTGATCCTCTACCAAAATCCTTTATAGACGAATGGGAGAAAAAATACAGCAGCATAATTCTAGAAGGCTATGGATTGACTGAAGCTTCTCCTTTGGTTTCTATTAATCAGAGCACTAAGAACCGTAAAATCGGTTCTATTGGCTTAGCTCTTTCAAGCAATCAGACAAAAATAATAAATAATAATGGTGCAAATGTCTCAATTGATCAAATAGGAGAATTGCAGATTCGAGGTAAAAATGTAATGCTGCGTTATTTTAATGAATATTATAAAAACGATTATAGTGAAGATGTATGGTTTTCTACCGGCGACCTTGTAAAACAAGATATAGATGGGTATTTTTATTTTGAAGGCAGAAAATCAGATCTATTGTACCGATATGGTTATTATGTTAATCCAAGATCAATTGAAAATATCATAATTAAACACCCTAAAGTGCAAGATGTAATCGTTTTGGGTTATAACGGAAATAATCTCAACCAGTATATAAAAATTTGCATTGTACCAAAGAATAGAGACAAATTGACTAAGGAAGAAATTCTCGAGTATTCCAAGAAAAATTTACCAAAGTATCTTCAACCTGAGATTGTTGAATTTTATAATAATATACCTAGAAATATCTTAGGTAAAGTTGTAAGAAAAATTTTAAATTAGAATTAATTTGATGGAATAAAGGAGGGTAGTAGTGAAAGAATATCAAACCGAAGAAATAAGAAATATCGTTCTGTTGGGACATGCGTCATCAGGTAAAACATCATTAGCAGAAGCAATGCTATTTACTGCAGGTGCTACAAGTAGATTAGGACGTGTTAATGATGGAACAACAATATCCGACTATCACGAAGATGAAATAGCACGGAAATTTTCTATATCATCATCTCTGCTTCACTGTGAGTGGAGAAATAAAAAAATTAATATCGTAGATTCACCTGGTTACCTTGATTTTATTGTCGAATCCAAAGCTATAACACGTGTTGCGAATATGGCTCTAATTGTTGTCCATGCTCGGTCAGGAGTTGAAGTAGGAACTGAAATGGTTTTCAACTATGCTAAAGAGGATGATTTGCCATGTTGGTTTGCAGTAAATCAACTGGATAAAGAACACGCAGATTTTGATAAAGTAGTGGAAAATTTAAAGAGTTCATTTGGTAAAAAGATCTTTCCTTTGCAACTACCCATAAATGCTGGTGTTGACTTTGATAGTGTTATTGATATTCTTTCCCGAAAACTTTTTGTCTATTCAAAAGATGGAAAAGGCACAGTAAGAGAAGAAGAAATTCCTGCTGATTTGAAATCCAGAGTTGACTCACTCCACGAAAATGTAATAGAATTTGCAGCTGAATCAGATGACGAATTATTAGAGAAGTTCTTTGAAGAAGGCACTCTTTCAGAAGAGGAAATTCTCAATGGATTAAAAAAGGCTATAATGTCAAGAAATCTTTTTCCAGTATTTGCTACTTCTGCATATAATAACACAGGTGTAAGCAATTTAATGGACGCTATCAATAAATACAGTCCATCACCATCTGAAGCAAACCCTATTAAAGCAATTCTTAATAAAGAAGAAATTGAAAGAAAAATCAGTGAAGGTGAACCTGTTTCATTGTTCGTTTTTAAAACGATTAGCGCTTTGCATATTGGCGAGCTTTCAATGTTTAAAGTTATGTCAAGTTCAGTCAGTACAGGAATGGACTTAATAAATATGAGAAGCCATAAGTCTGAACGCCTTGGGCAAATATTTGTAATGAACGGAAAAGAAAAAAGGGAGATTGCCCACCTTCATGCCGGAGATTTAGGAACAGTTGTAAAATTAAAAAATACACATACCTCAGATACTCTTTCTGATCCTAAAACACTTGTTATGTATCCTGAAATTAAATTCCCCGACCCTGTTATTCAGGTTGCTGTCGAAGCTAAGTCACGTGGGGATGAAGAAAAAATATCAACAGGCTTACAAACTCTATCTGACGAGGACCCAACAGTCTCATTTCACTTTGACCCGGAATTAAAACAAACAATTCTTTCCGGGCAAGGTGAGCTACATCTTACAGTTATACTCGAAAGACTAAAACAACAATTTAATGTAGAAATCAACCAGATCCCGCCACGTATTCCATACCGTGAAACAATTAAAAAACGCGGAGAGTCCAAATACCGTCATAAAAAACAATCTGGTGGCGCTGGTCAATTTGCAGAAGTATGGATGTATATAGAACCACTTGAAAGAGGATCAGGTATAGAATTTACTAATAAGTTAGTCGGACAAAATGTTGACCGTGTATTTGTACCTTCCGTTGAAAAAGGTGTTAAATCTGCGTGTGCAGAAGGAATTCTTGCTGGTTATATGGTTACTGATCTTAAAACAGTTTTTTATGATGGGAAGCAGCATCCAGTCGATTCTAAAGACATTGCATTTCAGATTGCAGGTAAAGGAGCATTTAAAGAATGTTTTATGGATGCCGATCCCATTTTACTTGAGCCAATTTGTGACCTCGAGGTTATTGTTCCAGAGGAATTTATGGGTGATGTTATGGGTGATATATCAGTAAGGCGTGGAAAAATCCTGGGGATGAATTCTGAAGGCTCTTTCCAAAAAATCTCTGCTAAAGTGCCCCTTGCCGAACTTTATCGTTATGGGACGGCTATCAGGTCGATGACACAGGGTAAAGGTCTTTATCGTCAAAAACTCTCTCATTATGAACCGATACCTAAAGATCTTCAGGAAAAAGTAGTTGAAGAATCCAAAAAAAGAAAAGAGGAAAAGAAATAAGTGATGTTAAAAAAGCTCTGGGCGCCCTGGAGAATCGATTATATTGAAAATCCTAAAAAAGAAGATGGTTGTTTCTTTTGTAAATATCCTAAAGAAAATGATGATGAAAAACGGTTTATTTTATACCGTGGGAAAAAGGCTTTTATAATTATGAACTATTATCCTTATACTAATGGTCATCTGATGATTGCTCCTTATAAACATATATCAGAACTTTCTGATCTGGATAATGATGCAAAAATTGAGATAATGAACCTGATTCAAAAATGTACTAATGTATTAAAAGAGACAATAAAAGCAGAAGGTTTTAATGTAGGTATAAATATCGGACCTGTTGCAGGTGCTGGAGTAAAAGATCATCTCCATGTACATATAGTGCCAAGATGGACAGGCGATACTAATTTTATGCCTATATTTGGAGATACAAAGATTATAAGCGAAGGTCTACGGCAAACCTGGGAAAAACTTCGTGAAGAATTCGACCACACAGATAACTGATTGACTATACTATTCGAATGAATTAAATTAGCCTCGCTTTTTTGAAATGATTCCGGAGTAGCTCAGCTGGTAGAGTCCGGCAGTTGCCGGATTAACCACAAAGTTGACAAACTCCAATGATTTTTAAAACCAACTATTCCGGCGTGGCTCAATTGGCAGAGCGGGTGGCTGTTAACCACTAGGTTGTAGGTTCGAGTCCTACCGCCGGAGCAAATAATAATAGAAAGAATTGAGCTCATCAGGAAAATTATGTTTTATACCTATGTACTATACTCTGATAAATTCAGCAGAATTTATATAGGTCAAACTAATAACATTTCTATTAGATTAGA
>JADHYC010000054.1 GCA_016782645.1 Fidelibacterota bacterium
TTATAATAAGTTGTAATAAAAGTTAATTTATTACTCAATTCTTCTTTATCACATTCCCAGTCTCAGGATTGAAATAGTGTACTTTATCCAGATTTAAATAGACCGAATAAGTTTCATTCGATTTATAAGAAATAACTTCGGAGGTCCTGCACACTATTGGTGTTTTACCTGTTGTAAAATAGAGAAACATTTCATTACCCATAGGTTCAAAAACTTCCAGATTCAATGAAACTTTTACTGCATCCTCTCCTGGATTTTTAATATATATATCTTCAGGACGGATTCCCAGTACTATTGATTTTCCTATAAAAGGAACAATCATCTCTTTGTACTTTTCTGTAGTTGGAATCTGAATATTACCCTCATCTGCAACAAGTTCTTTACCATTTTTAATATCAGTGGAAATAAAATTCATGCTTGGACTGCCCATAAATCCGGCTACAAAAAGATCGACAGGCTTATCATATAGATTTAAAGGAGTATCAACTTGATGAATAATACCATCTTTCATAACTGAAATTCGTTCACCCATCGTCATAGCCTCAACCTGATCATGAGTAACATATACCATCGTTGTCTTCAAACGATTATGAATTTTTTTTATCTCTGTACGCATCTGAACACGAAGTTTTGCATCGAGATTAGAGAGGGGTTCATCAAAAAGAAAAACTTTCGGTTTTCGTACAATTGCACGACCGAGAGCCACTCTCTGACGTTGACCACCGGAAAGCTGCTTTGGTTTCCTCTTTAATAGATGTCCTATTTCCAGAATATCAGCAGCATACTTTACTCTCTCTTCAATTTCTTTCTTTTTAAATTTCCTCAATTTGAGTCCAAAACCCATATTATCATAAACCGTCATATGTGGATAAAGGGCATAATTCTGAAATACCATTGATATGTCCCGGTCTTTCGGAGGAACATCATTAACAAGCTTATCACCAATATAAATTTCACCTTCATTTGCCTCTTCTAACCCGGCAATAAGTCGCAAGGTTGTTGATTTCCCACAGCCAGACGGACCTACTAAAACCAGAAATTCACCATCATCAATATTAATGTTCAAGTCACTTATAACTTTCACACCTTTATCAAACTCTTTTGTTAGATGTTTCAACTCAATCCGCGCCATTATTTACACCCTTTATTTTTTAAGTCACAATTTACGTTTCATTCTTTTTAAGTTCCTCATATAGTGTAATATATTCATTTGCAGAATGCTCCCAAGAAAAATCTTCAAGCATTCCATTATGAATTATCTTGTTCCATACGTCTCTTTTTCTAAATATCCTAATCGCCTCAGTTACAGACTTTAAAAATGCATCAGTGGTGAAATCATTAAATACAAATCCTGTACCTTCTTTACCATTCCACTGTGAAACAGTGTCAGCCAAACCTCCAGTTTTTCTTACAATCGGTACTGTCCCGTACTTCAAACTGTACATTTGTGTAATCCCACACGGCTCAAATCTGGATGGCATAAGAAAAATATCGCATCCAGCTATAATTTTGTGAGCCAATGGATTATTGTAATTAAAATCAATATAGATTCTACCAGAATAATGTTCTATCACCTTTTCAAAAGCACTATGATACTTTTCCTCACCACTTCCCAAAATTAATAATCCGACATCCAATACCATAATTCTATCTATGCTGTCCAATATCAGGTCTATTCCCTTCTGTTCCACAAGACGTGAAACCATTCCCAGAAGAGGCTTTTCTACTATACTTTCATGCAAACCCATTTCTTTAATTAACGCCAGCTTATTTTTCCTTTTACCTGATAAACGGTTTATTGAGTAATTCTCATAAATAAATGAATCCTTCTCAGGATTCCATTCATTATAGTCTACACCATTTAAAATACCGTAAACAGGTTCTTTTTTACTTACTATTACATCCTTAAGCCCTGCGCTTATTTCCTCATCACTCATAATTTCCTGTGCGTGAGTTTTGCTCACTGTACTCACAGCATCAGCACAAATTATTCCTGCTTTTAACGGATTGATTGCTCCGTTCCACATCATCAGCTTATCAAAACGGAACAATTTTTCTGGCAATCCAAACATATATTTCTTATCATGCGGTACAATTCCCTGGTATGCGACATTATGAAGAGTTAATAAACTTTTAACAGATTTTAATTCTGGAAGATGCGGAAATAATTCTTTTAAATAAACCGGAATTACTGCAGCGTGATTGTCATGGCAGTGAATAATATCCGGCTGCCAATCCATTGTAAAAAGCAGGCTCATAGCAGCTTTTTGAAGAATAACAAACCGTTCAGGATTATCGGTATAAGGATTACCATCAAGGTCAGTATAAACACCGCGAGAAGAAAAAAAGTATTCATTCTCAATGAAGTAAATCTCAAGATTTGCATTATCAGTAAATTTAAACATGGAAACAGGACACTTAAACCTATCTCTCCCAAGAAGAATATTAAAAAAATAGGGAGTTCTTTTAATTGCAAATCTTTTTCGATCAATAACTCCATAGCCCGGCGTGACAACTTTTACATTCACTCCCCTCTCAGACAGCGCTTTTGGGAGAGCACCAAGAACATCTGCTAATCCTCCTACTTTTGAAAAGGGATAAACTTCTGCTGCTACGAAGAGTATGTTCACGATGATTTTTAGTCTTTTATTTAACTATAACAATAATATGCCAATAAGAACCCTCGGAGATAGAATTTTCCATAAAAAACTATATCCTTCATTTACAGCCATTAAGTTATTAACAAAGAATGTCAATAAATGACCACTAATTACAACATAGTCAAATAACTATTCAATAATATGTTCTTATTTCTCTCTTATTCATTCCCGCTTTAAATGATACTTCTTACTGTTCAAGTGTACACCAATAATTAAAATTTATATTATCAAAGACATTGTCAACATTCTCAATTTTAGCAAGATAATTGTCTTCTTCTTCTAACAGTTTTCCATTTTTTATATAGGATTCCAGAATTTCATTTATTTTCTTAATGTGTTCATCATGTACTGCTAATCTACTCTCAGCATAGTCTCTCGCACTCCAGGTACTGATAAGAAACTGCCAGTCGGAACTCTCAAGTAAAAGAAGTTCTCGAGCCATCTGGTTTAGAATACGCTTTATTATGGCATCCGAAGTATCATGATACTTATCTGCGAGTTCAACCAATTTATCCTCAGCAGCGTAAATGTGTTTCCATGTCCATTCAGTCCACTCATTTAACCAGATATAATGAAATCCTCCCTGACCCCATGAACCTTCAGGAAGTGATATAACCTTTTGTGGACGATTTTCTGAAAGATGAGCGCTAATAGTAATTATTTTAACGTCTTCACTCTTATTCATTTTTCTCAATACTTTACCAATCCAGCGAGGACCTTCAAACCACCAGTGACCGAATAATTCAGTATCAAACGGTGCCACTAAGATACCTTTTTTACCTGTTTTTTCATAATTTTCATTCACGTACTTATGCAGAATTCCGGCAAAATGATTGGCTTGATTTTCAAGAGCGTCCTCGATATCATCAGGATAATACTCCATTTTATCAGCAAGGTCTGCTTTTGCGCTTGTAACTTTCCAATAACGATGCCCTCCCGGATAGTGTTTTTTATGAAAATCTAGGTATCTGCCATCACCAGGATAACCCCATTCGCCACTCCAAACCTGCAGGGCAGATTTCTCATGCCTTCCATATACTACTGCTGCCCTACTGGTACCTGTAGAAGAAACTAAATAATTTTCATAAATCGATCTCTCTTCATCAATATCCAACGGCTTCCAATTCTTTTCAAACTGGCGCCATAACTGCTTTAACGAATCGAAGCGGTCAATATAAACCCCTTTACTTTCACCTCCCATAATCAGGCTTTTATCTACAATAAAGTAATCGATGTCATATTTGAAAAGGAATTCCTCAATACCGCCGCGGATGAACTTTTTCGGATAATCTTTAACAGGTGAAGACCATTCATAACTTGGACGATAAGCACACTCCGGAAGCCATATTCCTTTTGGATCTCTACCAAAATGTTTTCTGTAGGTTTCTTTACCGACGTGTATCTGTGCATCAATGGATTCATCGGTTCCAAGCAAAGGAAAGTAGCCATGAGTAGCGGCACAGGTAATAATCTCCATTTGTCCACTATCCTGTAATGCTCTAAACTTGCTAATAATATCTCTTTCATATCCTGAGTGAAAAATTTCCTTAATCTCTGAATAGAAATTTTCCCACATAATTGCAAGGCGCTCAAGGTTTTCATGCCCAAGTTTTGCGAATTCTAATTTGTTCTCCTGTGCAGCTCCAACTTTTTTATAAAGGTAGTGAATAAACCCATCCTTGAATTTTTCAGAGGCAAGCTGCTCAGCTAAAATCGGAGTTATTCCAATTGTAATATCAGGACTAATTCCATCATTAACAAGCCCATCCAACTCTTTTAATAGAGGAACGTAAGTTTCTGCTGCCGCCTCGTATAGCCAGTCCATTCCATGCGGCCATTCACCATGATTAATTACGTAAGGGAGATGACTGTGGAGAACAAATGTGAAGTAACCTTTCATAATTTTACCTTCCATCTAAACCGCTAATGGGTTTTAATTTACACTATCTATTTATTTTAAACATCAACTAGTATTGAGCTATCTTATAAGTACTAAATTAATTGGCACTTAAACATCAGAAATAATCAAATCTATAGCAATTGCCATAGTTTCACTGGGCGCAAGTTCTACGTCGAACCATGGAATAACCACAGAGCTCTGATACACTCTCTCAAATCCAGATTCTGAAAGCGAAACAGTTTCAACCGGAAATCTCCAGAACTCAGCAGGTCTTTTACTTCTCACGGTAATTTTAATACTATCATATTCATCAATAACTGAAATGCTTTCAAGATTAGATTCTACACCTATCGAGCTTAGAGCAGTGTTTTCTAATCTCCGATCCCTGGCAGCGTAATAACGGTCAGGACTGTTTCCAGTCAGCATTGCAAAATTAAATTCCGGTCCAAAACGAAAAATGTTCTTTTTATCGTCAAGATTCGTCAGCTTATAAATTACAAACAATGATGATTTTGTGATTTTAATATCTTTCTCAATAGAAAATTTTTGCCAGTTTACCCAACCATCCCTGGAAAATTTTACTCTTTTTGATCTTCTGTCCACTTTAATATTGTAACGGCCATTTATAAAATCGCTGTCTTCACAATATTCTCCATTACGAAACTGATCCAAAGTAACAGATGAGTTAATTATGTGGTCAACTAAACTTTTCCTCGGATAGGAATCATACTTAAGATATTTATCCAATCCCTTTTCCTTGCTCGTTACTATATCATGAATACTGCCAGCACTTTCAACTGATTGTTCATTTACTGCAGTGATAACTTTTCTATGATACGCTTCTTTGTAGCGCTTTACTGTATTGAGCAAGTTGAATCCTTTATCCAACAGTGAAAATTCCTCTAAAATTGCTCCACGTTGAGGAGCAAATGCTACATGTATATTTTGATTAGTTATGATAACTTCATTTTCACCGTCAGCATCAAAATCAATAATCTCAAAATGAAAGTTTTTTATATTCTCAACATCATTAAGAATTTCTTCACACCTAATAAGCTCTCCGTAAATAGCATGCCTTAGATGCGGTAAATAAAGCCCCCCAAAAATTCCATGCCAGTAAGCACAATTACACATTCCCCGCCACAAATGATTACGTGCCTCCTTTAAATCCTTCTTCTGAACATTCGAAAGTTCTGACTTCTTTATACTGTGATAGCGCTTTGACAAGTGGAGTGCTTTCTTCTGCATCCAGTTAGATTCATCATATTTAAAAAGAAAATTTCGCCAGATACCCCCTTTTATAAAAGGTTTAACTTCCCCAAGGCGATCTTTATCTTCAAATTCTTGGACCAGATCAGCAAACTTCTCGCCAGCTTCCCATGGCAGCGACCATTCGCTCATTTCGAAATATGAAGCCGTTGGGAGATAAATTCTTCCCTTAGGAGGATGATTGTCGTAGAATTCCGAAAAAGTTCTCGTTTTTATCCAATTACTGTTTTTCTTAAGTTCGCAAAAAAAATCTCGAAGCCAATTATTAGTGAAAACAGTTTCATGTGTTCCGGGCCAGACCCCGAATTTTTCACCATCGTCTGCCATTACAATAACGTTACTACCGTCCTCAGTTGCAAATTGTCCAAGATAATCGATTGTTTCCTGTGGATCCTTAAACGGAATTGCATACCGCAATTTTTGGTTTATTGGGAAAATCGAAAGTGCTTTTCCCTGTTCCTCAGTTACAAAATAACCGGTGAGATCTTCTTCCTGCTTTCCTGTACTCAAAAAATGATAATCGTCGACGGTAACGTATTTTATTCCCGATTCAGCAATAGTTTTCGCCAAATGAGGCTCCCATACGCGCTCGGTCAACCAGAGACCCCTTGGATTGTAATTAAATTTCTTCTTTATGTAACTGTTCATCATTTTTACCTGACCGATCTTATCCTCATCCGGAATCATCGCCAAAACCGGTTCATAAAAACCACCTGAGACCATTTCGACATTTCCTCTTTTAACCAAATGAGCAATTCTATCAATAAAATCAGGATGATGCTTTTCTACCCATTCCAGAAGACAACCGCTAAAGTGAAAAGAAATATGCAAATCTTTAAATTCTTCTACAATCTCAACAAAGGGGAGATAACTTTGCTGAAAAGCATCTTCGACAACAAAATCAAAGTTGCCTACTGGTTGATGATTGTGTATTCCAAAAATAAAATTAATCGTTTTCAATTTCCACCGATAAATAATCAGTAAAGAATAGACACAAGAAGTAAGACACAAGTAGGAATCCTTCAGGTGTTTTACATCTTATATCTCATAGAATCACATCATGTCCACTAATCTTTGTACCAGGTCAACAACTCGGCAGGTATAGCCATATTCATTATCATACCAGCCGGAGACCTTTACCATTCCATCCTCTAAAACCATTGTCATCCGCGAATCAAAAATTACTGAATATGGTTCACCAATAACATCCGTAGATACGAGAAAATCTTCAGAATATTCCATGATTCCTTTTAGATCATTTTCTGCAGCTTTTTTCATTGCAGCATTGATTTCTTCAACTGTAGCTCTTTTCTTAGTCTCTAAAACAAGTTCCACTAATGAACCATCTGGAGTAGGAACGCGGTAAGCAACACCACCCATTTTACCCTCAAGTGTTGGGATCACTTTGCCAATAGCTTTGGCAGCACCGGTTGTAGTTGGAATAACTGAAAGAGCAGCTGCTCTCGCCCGCCTCAAATCTTTATGAGGAGCATCTAAAAGTTTCTGATCCATAGTATATGCATGAATAGTAAGTAAGAAACCCTGCTTAATCCCAAAGGTATCGTTCATAACTTTCGCCATTGGAGCAGCACAGTTTGTTGTACAGGAAGCGTTGGATACTATCTGAGCGTCGGCTTTCAACTCTTCATTATTAACACCTAAGACAATAGTTGCATCAATTTTATCTTTGGCGGGAACAGTCAATACAACTTTCTTTGCACCAGCCTTTAAATGCGCAGCGATTGTTTCTCTATGTCTAAAAACACCTGTCGATTCAATAACAATATCAACGCTTAATTTATCCCAGGGTAGTTTTGCAGGATCTTTTTCAGAATATACTGGAACTGATTTTTCGTCGATGATAATAGCGTCGCCAACAGCTTTAACTGTACCGGGAAACGCCCTATGCACCGAGTCGTGCTTCAAAAGCGCTGCAAGGGTTTTTGCATCTGTTAGGTCATTAATAGCAACAACTTCAAAATCCTTATTCATTGCCTTTGATGCTCTAATAAAGGCACGACCTATACGTCCAAATCCGTTAATAGCAATTTTTATAGCCATATTTGCTCTCCTTCTCTTTTTAAGTAACTACTATGTATGTTTGTAAAACTTTTCTCACCTGTACATTCCTTATGATTTAAAACAAATCATATATTTAAGAAATCTACTATACGAACACCAAATATAAATTTTTCATTCAAGACTTCCAACATATTATGACAATACCTTATAATAGATTTCTTGCAAGTGGTAAAGGCGTCTTGAAAATTAATCATATAATATACATCCTCTTTCCCCTTGTCTTGTATTGACTTTTATAATACATTGACTCCTGCATATGATTCATGATTCTCAATAAAAAACAACTTCAACTTTAATGAGAGTACTTCATGACTATTAAACAAATATTTTCAGGACTAAAATTTGCCAATCTTGCGTCGATCGGACTTTTATTAACCCGAAAAAAATCATTAAGAATATATTTACATCAAAATAAGATAGCCTATTTCAATGAAAAACAAATTGGGATACCTGTGAAACCATTCTATGAAATTTTTCCGGAATGCATTGAAATTGATGAAACTATTAATCTGATTTCTGAACCTACAACAGGAGGATTATCAAAAACCGAATTATATTACATATCGACAATAGTAAAATATTTCCAACCAAAGCAGGTATTTGAAATTGGAACTTTCGATGGCTGTGCCTCTGCTCATATAGCTCTTAATATAAAAAGACCTGATTCGTTAAAAATCTTAACTCTTGATCTTCCTCCAGATAGAGAAAAACACTCTGTAAATTTTTCTGATCAAGAAATGGAATTTTTAGATGTAATTCGACCCGGTTACTATTTGAAAAAATATGATAAATTAGAAGTCGTTAATCAACTCTACGGTGATTCACTTTACTTCGACTTCTCACTCTACTACGGAAAAATGGATTTAATTTTCATCGATGGAAACCATAATCAACCTTTCATAGAATCAGATACAAAAAATGCTTTTCTTATGTTGAATAAAAATGGAATAATTATCTGGCATGATTACTACGGCATCCCGGGCAAACAGGTAAGCGATTATCTAATCAAACTTTCTAATGATTATACAATATTTAGAATAAAAGATACCTCATTTGCTGTTTATCGCCGTGGATAATTATAGCTCCTTGAAAAAACTCAAAAGCGGATATATTTAAGGCAGGCTTTGAATATCACAAACTTATAAAACTAACCTGATTAATTCACCTGCCTGCCCTCCCCCGATTTTATCGGGGTCGGGAGTAAGCTGGTCAGCTTTTCATCAATATTGTATCCGCCAAACAGGCTGACAAATGTTAGAATTATGCTATCCACGCATAAATTTTCTTTTAATAGAACTTTCATATTGATAATAACCCGTAAACCCTTAATATTTTTATATCTCTGCATTCTTTGCCCCACAGAATGCGGTGGTGAATAATTCAAACTAAATTTATCGATCAGCTCTCACCAATAAATGAGCTGAAATTATAACCATTTCGAATAAAATACTTTTGGTTCTTCTTAAAAAGGTTCTTAATAGATTCCACTGGAATTACATAGGTAACTCCATATTGAATAGTAACCATATGCTGCACATAAATATCACCATTAAAAGGAAAATGATCCTCATATTCTGAAAAATCAAAATCCTCAGAAGGGGTAATAATATATTTATAATCCGCAGCAGCAGATTTAGCAATTCCTACAATTTCAAAATTCGGTACCCCATCTCTAACTGCAAGAACAATTCCACCGCTAAATCCTCTATTAAAAGGCGCATCAATCATAAACGCACCATTTTTATCTCTGTTTGGATTGCTAACAATGCCCTTGGTAATCATCTTGTAACCTCTTGGATAACCAATAAGATAAACAAAACTTCCCCACTCTAAATCTTTAGCATTTCCTAAAGGATAATTAAAAATGGGAATTATTTTCTCTGGTACACTAGTAAATTTTTTACCAAGAACTGCAATGTCCAGTTTCTGATCAAGTAGAAGTATATCAATTTCTCCAACCTCTGGCAAACCCGTTACGTAATTGACCTGTCTTTCTTTAAAGGCAACACTTTGCACAAAAAGATTTTTATTAATCTCCTCTTTATAGTACTTTATAACAGTATCCGGAAAGTCCACTATATGTGCACATGTCAATAGTGATATTCTTGAATTATCACTTAGTATAATAGTAGCGGTACCAGATGCTGAATTATGGTAAAATATTTCTTCAACGGCCCTCTTTTTAATCAAGTCGTTATTGATATCTTTAACCTTAATTTTGCTATCATTCGGAAACAGAAAGCATTTATAATATGCCATACTATTAATCAACTTAACAGTTTCACCAATTTTCTTTAGCTGTTGGGAACAATTTCTGTAAGGAAACTCAGTATCGTACTTCCCGTCAATTAGCGTTGGATACACTACATTGTATATTCTTTTAGTACAGGAAAAGAAACTAATCAAACAAAGTACAAAGGATAAAAAAATAATTGCTTTGAATTTTTTCATTAAAGCCACTTTCCTTTCCAATTAATGAGTTTTTTTAGACATATAATATTTAAGCGATATTTTTTTATTATTTTCAGTAACATTATCTGCTTTTTCAGTAACATCAATGGCAGGGATACATCAAGATAGTAATTTCATCATTTTTTTCGATAATTCCTTTGCTGTGTTCCACAAGTAGCGATATCCAATTGACTTTATGACAAACCAATTTAAAACATCAAAAACTGCATAAAACCTTTAAGGTGTAGAAATTCTATCACTTTTAATTAAACCTTAAGAAATTTTCTTTGCTCCATTTCTTAATTCTCTTCATCTCTCCTTATGATAATACATAGAACTGTTTTTTCACCGGGTCTGCTCTCTTTAACAAAAATCTTACCATAATGATAATCTTTGACAATGCGTTGTGTTAAGCTCAATCCAAGCCCCCAACCGCGTTTCTTTGTGCTATATCCCGGTCGGAAAATATTTCTACGATCCTTCTTTGAAATCCCCTTGCCATTATCCATCACGTCGATAGCAATAAATTTCCCTTTCTTTACAAGTTTGGTCGACAGCTCAATTATACCATTTTTTTCAGGAACAGCATCAAGAGCATTTTTAATTAGATTTTCTATTGCCCATGAAAATAGATCGGGATTAATTTTCGCATGAAAATCTCCACCTGTAACAAAATTGAGATTTACCTTCGGGCCCAACTGTGGCAGCCGCCTTTTATAATATTCAACAGCATCTTCAATCACGGAATTCAAGGATGTCAATTTAACAGTTGGTATAGACCCAATCTTAGAAAATCGAGTTGTGATTTTTTTTAACCGCTCAAGGTCTTTTGACATTTCGTTAACTTCTTCAAAAGGTCTATCTTTAATCTTAAGTAACTCAAGCCAACCCATCATCGATGATAGTGGTGTTCCAAGTTGATGTGCTGTCTCCTTTGCCATGCCGACCCAAATGGACCGCTTTTCACTGCTTCGTATAACGTGAAATCCCATATAGCCTAAAAAAATGAATAAGCCGACTACCGCAATTTCTACAAATGGTAGCATCTTTAGTCGTTTAATCAATTTGGTGTCACCGTAATGTATATATTGCAAAACCTTTCCGTTATACTTCAAGGGTATTGGCTTATTAGAATAATCCATTTCATTCATTATACTTTGAACTTTAAATAAATTTTTATCAGTAATATCTTCCTCATCCAGCCCAATTCCTTTCCAAGCTGTTGGTTTTTTATCAATTTCCTGTGAAAGTACCATTGGAATTGAAATCTTTCTAATGATCTGATCGAAAATAAAACTAAAGTCCTGACTGGTCTCATCAGTGGCAGCCTCAGCAAAAAATTCAGCATAAAAACGAACAAGATTAGTTGAATCTTCTCTCAGTCTATTTACAATATTTTGGGAATATTGTAATAAAGCAAATATCAATATAATTGCTATGAAAATTAATATGCGCTTAATATTTCCTGAATTGCGATAAATAATTGTTTTCATTAACGTCTCTTTCTATATACAATTAAAATAGTGACAACTATTGCCAAGGAAATAAGACTTATCGTTAATCCAATAAAAATATCAGATGGAGCATAACGAATAACGACTGTATGCTTTCCAGATGGAATAGTTACTGACCTCAAAATATAATTCGTTTTGTAAATTTCTGTCGGATGACCATCAATATATGCTTTCCAGCCATTAGGATAATATACTTCCGATACAACTAATTGTGATGTCTTCTCAGTAAAGACATCAAATGTCATTTTGTGGATTCCCCAATCTATGATATTTACTGTTTGTGAACCTGATTGCTCAATGGTAAGAGTCGGCGTTTTCTCCAAAATTGCCAGCTCCGTGGGATCAAAATTTGGCTTATTCAATTCATTTATGATATAATCCTTTTCACCGATTACTATTACATTCTTTGCAAAAAAAGCACGCGGTAAAAAGTCCTTTAACTTATAAATGGCAACAGGCGTCCTACGACTTTGAATTATTGTATTAGTAACGGCTACCTCATCAAATTCAGGACTTCTGAAACGCTTAGTTGAAATCAAATATTTCACATTCAACATTCTTAAAAGTCCTAATGATTTGAAACCGGTCCTTTCTATAAACTCCTGGTATATCTTCATCTTAGCCGCATGATAACCGCCAATCGTTTGTATTCTATAAGCCATCCAGTGTTTATCACCAAAAAGCTCATTTGCCGGAAAAATTCTAAATAAATCCTTATCCTTCTTTAAAAACTCTGCTGCCGGATCGTCTTTTAACTGAAAAGGCTTTTTCACTCTGGGTTTCGGTTGAATAATTTTTGCATCAACCACATACAGATCTATTATTGTGAGACAAAGTAAAGATATTCCCATCAATTTAGCACTTATTTTTTGCTTTAAAGCCAGGTAAATCGAAAAACAAGAAATACCAAGAAAAATAATCATTATCCAGAAATCCTTATATAACATATCGAATTGCATATTTTTAACAGTCTTAATTTGAGCAGGATTCAAACGGGAATTAATTTTAAAATGAGCAAACATAGATTCTTTGAATCCCGATTGAAAAAAGAGAAGATAAAGCGCCAAAATACCAACTATTGCTCCAACTACATATATAACTGTACGTATTCTCTTTTGCTTCTGATCCGAAATATCACTTTTAAACAACTCTATTAAATCATGAAGTCCAAAACCCGCTAATATAGCTGTTGAAAACTGAGTGACAATGAGCATCATGGAAGGTACACGAAATTTGTTAAAATATGGGAGAATATTATAAAATAATCCATATAGAAAGAAATGTTTTCCAAAGGAGATAAATAGACTTAGCCCCCATATTATAGTAAAAAATAGTGTGACCTTTCTGAACTTTAAAGTTAAAGTTAAAATAGCGAGAATTAACGCTATAATGCCCATATAATTAGGATAATCAGTAAATGGCATCGTTCCCCAATATGTAATTCCACCAAACCCGTAGTAGGAAGGAATTAAAAATGTCATCATCTCTTTTGGGTGAAAACTCCATTGAGTAGCATAGTCAAATCCTGTACCGCCACTGGCACCACCACGAATGCTATAAGGTGTATAATCATGTACGGGCAGATATAATACAGCAGCAAGTCCAAATCCCAAAATCAATGCTCCGAGAAAATAGCCTATCATTGGTAATATTTTCTTTTTAAAATCGGGAGATTTCCAATCAACAATTAACTTGTATAAATAGTATACTCCTATCAACATCCATGTAAAATATACAATTTGCACATGTGCTCTTTGTAGCTGGAATCCAATTAATAGCGCCGCCAGTCCCATGTTCCAAAGTGACGGTTTCTCAAATAGTCTGTCAATTGCATAAAGTATTATTGGAATATACACAGAACACATCATCTGTGAACCGTGCCCGTATGCCAACATTGTAATTAAATAAGGCATCATCATAAAAACTGTGCCACCAAAAAATGAAGATATTTTGTCAAGTTTCCATCTTCTTAATAAAAGATAGGTACCAAGCCCCGCTAAAAGATAGTGGAAAATCATAGTTATTATGCTTGGAATTCCCAACATCCATATAGGGGTTAAAATAATTGATGGAAAATATATAAATTTAAGAAATGACATTGCGGGTAATGAGGGCATACCACAAAAAATGTATGGATTCCAAAGTGGATAAATTCCTTCTTTTAATAAATGGTAATTCAGTCCACGTGCTGTCTGACTGGCTGAAACAGCATCAGGTTGACCAAAAACCTTGTTTTGAAAAAATATCTGGAAAAATAAAATTATGAGAATTATCAAGTAACCAATAAAGATTGCCCAATCAGAATGTATCCAAGACTGTTTAAGATTCTTATTAGTTTCTTTAGAAGAAATTCCTCTAAGCTTTTTATTTTTGGGGGAATTCACTTTATTCCTCACAGGTAAATTTCAATATTTCTTAATGTTTAGCATCTAAACTAAGTAATATAATTAATTCAGGTTTTTTTATTCTGGAACAAATCTAATCAAAATAAAAGAAAATCATCCCTACCACTTACTCACTTTCGCTTCGAAGATTTTCTAATCATTAACCACGCATTCCATACTTCCCTATCATCAGAATCAAACCTTAACAGCCATAAGATACAACCAAAAGAGGAAAAAACAATTACCGATGCCAAAGCTAAGGTAAATAACGTATGGAAGGGCATTAAGTAAGGCTTAACTAAAAGTAATATAAAATATGAAAAGATGCTTGCTACAACCGGTTTCAATAACTTATTGCTAAATGGATGTAGTTTAGCCAAAGACCAAACTTCAAAAGAACGCAAAAACCCAAGAATAGTCAATGAAACTAATGTAGCAAAAGCTGCCCCCATGATCCCATAGAGCGGGATTAACAACACATTTAAAAACACATTAACTATAACTGCTATAATGGAATTTATCAAATTGACTTTTGGATGACCAGTCATATTCAATGCAGAGCCGCCAGCTCCGGTAAACGATTGGATCAAAGCTGCAACTGTTAATACTAACAACACATCTGCAGCCTGTATATATTGTCCACCAAATAATAACATGATCTTGCTAGGAAATATAAATAGCAGAACCGTAAAGGGAAGTGCAAGGGTCATAATCCAGCGGACTACTAATTTATAAAGGTCACTCATTTCTTCTTGCTTCTTTTGTGCGAAGAGTTCTGATAGCATAGGTGAGAAAATACTCATCAATGACACAAGGACGACTCGCAATAAACCTACTGTTCGAGCAGCAGGATAATAAAGACCTACTGTATTTGCATCCGTGAAATATCCCAGCATCATTATATCCAACCAGTGCATAAACGTACCGATTACCGCAACAAACATCAGAGGATAGGAAAATTGAAGAATTTCTGAATCAAATTTTGCAGGAATTATTTGGGAAAGACGAACATCTGTTAGCCTTTTTAAAAAAATCATAATAACAACAAATCCTGCTATAGAAGAAACCAGTAATGGTAGAATAATCGCAGTTGCTGATGATATAAGAAAATAAGAAACAACCATAACAAGCAGCAATATGGTAGGTGTAAAAATATTATTAACAAAGACCCTGTACTTCAGAAGTTTAAATCCCTGTGTAGCATAAGCAGCAATTAAAGTAAGAACAGTAAAAGGTAACGTAATCGCATTTACAATTATAACTATTCGTAGTAACGAAGACCCATGAAAAACAGTTGTTACCAACCAATTGGATAGAAGAACTTGAACTACCATAGCAAGCAAAGAAAAAATCAACCCCATCTTCAGCGTAGAACGTATATTTTGCTGCACGACCAGATTATCACCTATTCCCAGACGCATGCTTACATAACGGAGAATACCACCATCAAGTCCTGCCTTCCCGAAAACCTCTGCCAGTCGAGTTACAGAGTTAGCCAGAGAGTAAATACCTAAATATTCTACCCCTACAAAGCGTGCTAATAATGCTGTAAATAAATAGCGTATTGCATTACCAAATCCCATACCTGCGAATGAGATAGAAGCCTCTTTTGCAATCTTTGTAGAAAGTTTCACATCAACTATAGTTTTTCATATTAACAAATTCGTTGTTAACTATTTACATGTTACTTCAGTACTAAAGAGCTATCTACTTCACTTTAAAACAATAGATTACCCTTTGAAATTTATATAATCAAGAATCAATAAAATCCGGTATTCTGGTAAAAAATCCTTTAATAAAACCCTTCCAAGTATAATAAAATGCGTTAATGGAATGTTTCCCATTTATTAAGTTTTTTATTGCAATTCCATTCAAATAAAAGAAGACAATAGGCAAATAAAATCGCCTATTATATTTCCTAAAAAAATATACTGTGTTATGACTTCTATAATACATAGAATAATCAGGATTGGAAAACTTTGTACCGCCTGATTCTGCTCTCAAATGTTCTACGCTTGGTCTCGGTGAGAAAAGAACTCGACCGCCATGGGCTCTTACTTTAAAACCAAAATCGCAATCTTCAAGCATTGCATTACCGATGTAATTGATATCAAATCCACCTAATTCAATAAATTTATCCTTAAGAATCGCAAAATTTCCACCTGCCACCCACTCACATTCAGCATAAGATTCTGAACTAAAATTTTTCAGTGTCTTGCCATATTTAGTTAAATATCCACCAGAAATATCACTTTTCTCAGATAAGATATTCGTACTTTTTTCATAAATATATCCTCCAATTAACCAAACTGATTCGTCTTGTTTCTGAAATTCCTCAATATAACATGAAATAAGATTTGGCTCAGGTATAGTATCATCATCAACAAATAACATGATATCTCCTTTAGCAACTTTCGCAGCTATGTTTCTAGCATTAGGAAGACTTTTTTTATTGATATGGTAATACTTGTAATTGTAAGCATCGGTATTAAAGGCAGATAATTGTGTAGATGGGAGTGTGGTTTGATCTATCACAACTAACTCAAAGTTATTGAAAGTTTGATTTTCAAATGACTTAAGTGTAGCCAGTGTGATCTTATTTCTATCTAAAGTTGGGATTATTATGCTAATTGTGTATTTTAACTCTGTCAAATTAACCTAATTTTTGTTTGCATTAAAATGTGGCTGTGTAAATTAAGAACAATTTCTTTGTTAATAAAATAAATATCATTGGTAAAAGGCTTTCTTATTTTTGCCTCTTAAATAGATATTTTAAGTAGCCTTTGGACCCTTTTCCAAAAAGGTTCTATAATATCTACTAATCTAATAGGGAAAAAGGTAAATAGCAGAAACCCCCATGAAACTAAGCGAAAGGGTAAATTCTTTAAGGAACTATAAAAAAAATATCTCGATTCTATTAGTTTTCGTTGACCAAAAAGTGAGCGCCCGCGATGAAAATTATAGTAAAATTGCTTACGCTTTTCATCAAGATCCGGTACCCATTTATTATGAGATTTCAACCTTTTTAATCTTTGTAACTTATGTAAAGGCTCTTTTTCTCCTTTTCTTCTTGCTTCTG
>JADHYC010000055.1 GCA_016782645.1 Fidelibacterota bacterium
GGGTAGATTGGAGATTGTGGAAGGAAATTGGAAACTAGAAATTTGAAATTAGGAAACGTTTCTCGATTACCATTACTCCAATCCTTTGGATCAGGATTGTTGATGATATTAATAATCAAAGTTGGAAGTAGCCTAATATGAGATTTATTAAACAAATAATTATCCACCTTGGTATATATATCACCGTCACCGCAACACCGGTGTCCGGTACATCGCCTATAATGTATTTACCACAGGGTCATGTAATCGATGCTATTTCCGGGCTTGGCTACAATAAAAGTACAATATCTACACCCGCAACACTGGGAAGCACAAACCCGGCGTCAATTGTCGATTTATCGAAGCTCAACCTGGGATTCTCCTATCAATACGACACTAAATTAAAACCTGCCTGGATAGTCGGAATCGGGCATCGCCGGATATTCAATTCCGTTCCGCAATCAATCGGTCTGTCCATTCCCATCAAAAATCTACATTTAGGATTGGCGATGAACCAGATTTATAATTCTGAATTGGATTATGGTGAGATAGCCGGTACCTTTGTCTGGCCAAATGAACAGGGATACATCGAAACCGAGACTTTTAATCCAAAGAGAAAAGAATCGATCAATCGTTATTCCATTATTGCCGCTTATGATTTGAACAAATATCTCAGTAACTCAAATTGTTTGAGTATCGGCATTCAGTATAATTATAATTATTTAAAATATTTTCAGTTTCTAGGACCTCGTACAACCGAATTAAATGATAGTTTAGTAGTACAGAATTTAAACATAAGAGAAAAGATAACTGCCGGAAATGTTTCAATAGGTATCCGTTATAGTACTGGAAATGCTAATATACCAAGAATCGACATCGGTTTATATTATGAGACCTTTATCAAATTTGAAAAACCATATACCTTCGAAAACAGTCAAGTAATATTAATAGGCAATATACCGGATAAATTACATGCCGGGATATATCTTAAAACGCCTTTCAAACTATATTTTTCCGGAAATTTATCTTTTATATTTTGGGAAAATATTAAGAATGGTTCTTCAATAACTCCAAATCAACTCGAAGTTTCCGGTACAATCGGATACACATTTTCAAAGGATTTAACACTCTATATTGGAAGTCTGTTCAGCGACTACAGAAAAGTAATTGAGGATGATCTTTTCGGAACGGAAGGTAAATTTAAGGTTATCTACTTCATTGCGGGTGGAACTTTTCAATATAAAGGATTATCCTTTGAATTTACTTGCGCCGACAGCCACCTGTTTTCCGGTGATTGGCGCAAACAAACCCTGATAAAATTGGGAGCTGGATATAGTTTTTAAATTGAAAAATGTCCTTTTGGATACAATGCGTAAAAGAAACGCCCCGGTTTTTGGCCGGGGTGTCAAACTAATGATACTATCATTAGCACTGTTACGTGGCTATAATGTAATGTCCATTACTATAACATGTCAATAGAAAAGTGATCAAATGGAAAGAGTAATTGTAGCATTTCCTCCGGCACGCTTCTCCTATGAATTGTCAAAATTAGCCCACGCATTTTTCAATGTCGGAAGAAAAAAGGTCGCCGATAGTATTTTCCCGGACGAAGTAATGAAAAAGGATGGTTATGTGCTCATGCGACCCGATTTGTGGAAATAATTTAAAAACCATAAGATTCAGTGTCCCACCATGGTAATATTGATAAAATCGACCGGCTTGAGTATGAGTTGTACGATCTGACGGAAGAAGAGATACTTTTTGATTCTGTTAATGTTCACAACTTTAATTTAACAATATAAAAAGATGTTAAAATTCTATTTAGAGAAGGTTTCCAATTCACTGAGTTATAAAGTTTGTTAGTGTGAAAGTGTTGATTTTATGGGTAAAGTAAGTCTTGGGGATTTGACAAAGAAATCTTATGAACAAGGGAAAAGATTGGTTGCTCCTCTTGTTGGATTTCCCGGTGTCAATTTAGTTAATAGCAGTATAAAATTAGCACAACAAAATTATGGAGAGCATTTTAAAGTAATTGAAAAAATAGTACAAACCTTTTCTCCCGATGTAATTTTCCCGTTGATGGATTTATCAGTTGAAGCTAATGCTGTTGGAAGATACACGGTTTTTCCGAAATATGACTCGGCAACCGTACCGAAAGATAGTTTTTCTATTGATGAACTTGAAAAGCTTAGAGAAATAGATATATCCCGGGATATGCGACTTTTGGGATATGTGAAAACCTTGGAGATGATGAGTGAAAATTTACCTGCAAGCATAGTAAAAGGTGCTTATATCACTGGTCCATATACTCTATCGGCATTGATAATGGGCGCTGATAATGCGGCAATGGCTACTATCTTGGAAAATGTTAAACTCCACAGATTAACCCAATTTGCTGCTGAAAAGATCAAGCAATATTCTGAATTGCTTATTAATGCTGGAGCTGACCTTATTTGTATACTTGAGCCAACAGCAGTTATGTTGGGACCTGACCAATTTGAAGAATTTTCCTCAAATTACATAAAGAATATAATTGATGTATGTTCTAAAAGAGGTGTGAGTACTATTTACCATACATGCGGCAATACAATGTATCTGATTGAAAAAATGGCTGAATCTGGTGTAAACGGCTTAAGCTTGGATTCAAAAGAAGTTGGAGTGGGATTGGAAAAAGTAGCAGAGAGAGTCCCTGAAAGTATTACTGTTATAGGAAATATCAGCCCTATACATAATATGTTAAATGGTACGCCTGAGGATGTAAAAAGGGATGTCTTTGAACTTTTAACTAAAATGAATAAGTATCCGAATTTCATTTTGAGCACAGGCTGTGATTTGCCACAGGAAACTCCGATAAAAAATATTCATTCCTTTATGAAAGCGGGTCGGGATTTTGTAATAAATTAGCTATAATTGTTTAGCAACCTAAAAGCACCTACAGAAGGCATCCCGATGGGAAAAACACAAAATAATTATTAAATACTATGCTTAATAATTTTTATACACCCATGCCTGCCCTTTTCTTCTAGCTGGCTGGTAAAAAATCCAGTGAGCCCGTATTGTTAGTTTAGAGATAACACAGTTCTACAGGATTCACAATAGCTTTTAATATAACTTTTTAAAATATTCTTTGCCCCGCAAAATGCGGGGGTTAATATTAAGAACTAAAGCCAGCGTTTCAGATTCCTGGCTAATTCAACAAAATGTATTGTGACTCCAAGGCGATGTGATTGCCCGAGGAGTCGATAAGATCCTCCCAATGCAAATCCGTAATCAATACTTCCCATCGAAGTATCTAATCCAAAGCCAAGGTGGTAGCTTCCGAGATCATCACGTCCACATCTGAGAACTATTTTGTCTTTAAGGTGCATTTCGAGTCCCATGCGAGTTTTACAATTTATAAGCCCGAGATCGAAATCGGCACTGTGTTGTTTGCCCTCAAAAGAAATATCTATACCACCCAATGCTTGAAACCATACAGGAATTGATGGTAAAACCACTTTCCAGGCGGTGCCAAACCTTAAAGTTGGAAGAATGACTTCTTTTTCCCCATCTCCCCAGAAAATAAATGTAGCAGTTGCATCATTTATCGAAGCACCTAATACCAATCGAGGATAAATGTTATATATTGTTGCAACATCAAAACCTAATCCCCAAGCGGTGCTTGTTCCAAGCGATTTATAAAGATGTTTTGCTGTAACTCCAATATATAATTTGTTGTTCATCTTTTTTGCAATAGACAGAAAAAGGGCATTCTCACTTGCACCAAATGTTCCTATTTCGCCAAAATCCAAACGTTCACCGGAATCAAGTTTTCCATTGTCGTTATAATCAATCAGAGCGCCCCTTGTATCAGGAATATCGTCTACTCCAAGTCGGAGAAACCCTAAACCATAGGCATAATTGCCTTTTGCCGGAATTGCAACTGAAATATGATCTAAATTCAGAGCGCCGGCAAATTCTTCAGTGTGCATGAATTGCCCGGAAAAGGTCGTGTTTTGATAAAGTGCAGCGGGATTCCAATATTGCGCAGAAACCGAATGAGGTGATGCAATTACAGCTCCGCCTAAACTCATTTCACGCACTCCAACGCCTATTTTTAAAAACTCACCTGCGTATTTGGTACCGAAAGCAAAGGAACTCGTTGTTCCAAAAAAAAAGAATGTTAATATAATGAAGAAAATTACCCAACTAAGTAGGCTTTGAAATTTGATATTCTTGTCCTGCGTAATACAATGAAGCATGGATGAAATTTGAAATTTTCTCATATATAGTTCTATCAGGAAATTACTCCCCTTAGAGTAACAAACAACTATTTTTTTTAAGTAACCGCTAATTATTACAAAAAGTCCTAATCTAATACTGAAAGTTAATCATAAAGTTCCTGATTTGAAAAGAATATTAAACCCAATTTCTCCCGATGAATGTCTAAACAAACGGTGTTTGGTTATCAAACAGGAGTGTTTGAGTTACTGATATTAAGATTAGATTATTTTTTCGTAAACGGTTTTTCTATATGCTACAAACCAAACTTATTTTTCAGCTCACACGGTTTCTGCAGATCATCTAGTGGTGTAAGATTATTCATTTCTTAAGTTTAGATAGGACCAGATAAATGTAAAATTGCTTCAATTGTACCATGTTAAATGTACAATTTGAAAAATATTAGATTATTTGATGAGACTTTAGCTTTTACTCTACAATAGTAACATCATCAGCTTGAAGACCTTTTTGTCCTTGAACGACAATGAATTCTACCTGCTGACCTTCTTTTAAAGAACGATATCCTTCACCTTGAATTGCTCTGAAGTGCACAAACACATCATCGCCTTTTTCGCGTTCAATGAATCCATATCCTTTAAAAGTGTTGAACCATTTAACTGTACCAGTTTCACGTTCTGCCATGATTAATTAACCTTTATATTTTATTAAAAACTTTTTTTCACTTTTATTTTATATCAATTTAAAAAATAATGCTCACCAATTATCAATTATTCTGCTGTTCAGTGTTTTTACAATTGTATTATTGACAGTAATATAAATCGTTATTCAACATAATTCGCCTAATGCTACTCAATAAAATTATCAATTTCAAGAAGAAATTAATTTTTATTTTCATAACCCCTGCTGATCGGAGTTTTTATTTGTGCTATATTTTTAATGGATAAAAAAGACGTCTTGCAAAGGCAAGACGTCTTAAAAAATATTGATAGTTAATGAGTCGTATTATCCATAGGTACCAAAGGACTTTAAAGAGATCCCTGGAATAAGTAGACTCATTAATATTTTATTTTTCTGGCTCTTCAGGGGTTTCTTCTTTCTTTTTTTCTTCTTTTTCTTCTGGTTCAGTTGTTATTTTCTCTTCCTTCTTTTCTTCTTCCCCTTCCTCTAATTCATCTTCATCTTTTCTTTCGATGAGATTTTCATCGTCTTTTTTCTTCCTGAGGATAACATAGATAAGAGACTGCCCAATGCTAATATTTGTAAGGAAATAAGCAACTACGGTTCCAGAAATTATGAAGAGAGCAATGCAAACAAATACAACAGCAATAATATCGGTTGTCGTTAAAAATAGAGGTTTGGTTATACCTAACGATGCCGGGGTATATAGATTAAAGAATCTGCTAATGGTTGGTGTTAAAGCGGAATGAGTGCCAAGTATGTAAGATGAAGCCTGTTCTGTTATTCGGCTCAATTTACCATCCATGAGCCAGCTAGTTCCGAAAACAAAATTGATAAATCTATAGCCAAAGATCAGCGCATAACCATATATGAATGTTGCAACAAGGCTTAAACCCCCAACAATTGCTTCATAGATAACCAGACGCCACGGTTGAGACCATAGAGTGGAGTAGCTTTGAAAAACAGTTTCCATTGTATCTTCTTCAGCAGTACCTACTATCGAAGGGGCAAGGAGAAATGATACGACAAATACAACGGCAGTATAGACAACGAAAGTTGAAACAACAAAATATAAGAGGTACGGTAATCCAAAGAAAATGATATCAAGGACGGGCCATTTAGAAATCCAGGCAGCAATAATCGCCATTATGATAAAGAAAGCGATGATGAGAATTATAGAAACGGGACCCATGATAGCTGCAGCGCCATGTTTTTTGACATATTTATAACTGTCGCCTGAGGAAAAGAATTCATCTCCTTTAAGTTGTTTATAAGTAATTCTGGATACTGCTAGGGATGTTAGGATGAAGATTATAATCCAGATAGCAAATCCTATCCCAGAAATAATCCAGGCATACCAAGTAATAGGCAAATCAGTATTTAGTAAGCAAGGGAAGAAATAGTGGGTCTTCCATATTTCAGTTAGAGTTTGTCCATTTGCTAAAAATGCTACATATGTAAGAATGGAATATATTGCCCAACCTAAAAACAGGCCAATAAGATGAACCCACATTTTTTTACCACTTAAAGCCAAACGTGGAGTACGAAAAATGTCACGGATATCAAAATACAGTGTCTTCATTAAATCCTCCTTTAAAATTATTATTGATCTTCTCGCATGTAATCTACCCAAAGTTGTCCTCGGGGTATTTTCTTTCCTAATCTATTCATTGTTATCATTGCTTCTTTGTATGAGTCAAATGTACCAGTTCGGATGCGATACCATGTTTCGCTAGTTTCATCAAAATAGGCTTTCTGGATATATGCATCAAGCCCGAGACTGCTAATCTTTGTTAAAGCACGTTCAGCACCATCGTAGCTTTTCCAGGATGAGATTTGAATAGTATATTTCCCTTTTATTATTGGAATGTTTTTCCCTCTTTTAACCATAGGTCTTCTTGGTCGAGTGGGAATTTGTCTCTTTGCAGTGTAAGTTGCTTTTGGAATAGCTCTTTCCGCGGGCTTTTTGATGGAGGATACTAGCGTATCTTCTATTTTCGTTGGAGGGGCAATTTCTGGTTCAATAGTATCATCGATTCGGGTTGTATCTTCGATGACTTCACAAACAAAGACCTTTTCGCTTTTTACATTTCCGCCTGAGTCAATTAGTGAGTATTGTACTGTATATTCACCTTCAATGTCAGGAACAAAGTATATGTTGAAACTTCTACTATTAGGTTGAAAGGATAAAACATCCATATTACTTTCAGAGGGTTTTGTTGTGAAACTCCACTTAAATGTGCAACCAGCAGTATCCTCCGATGATTCGATTATATCGGCTAAGTGTATTGGGTTTCCAATTTCCCCCGGGATTTTTTCTTCTTTAGAACATCCAAAGATAAAGAAAAGTGTCATTAAGGATGCAATCAATAATTTTTTCATAATATCCTCCTGAAGATCGTTCAACTGATAATTTCAGTCAAGGGAAAGAAAAATGCAATTTCTTTCTTAGCATTTTCCATAGAATCAGAACCGTGGATAATATTTTCTTGGACATTATCAGCGTATAGTTTTCTTAAAGTACCTTCTTTTGCTTTTTTAGGGTCAGTAGCTCCTATTATTTCACGAAATTCAGTTACGGCTTCTTCTTTCTGTAAAACCATTGGAATGCATGGACCGGATGTCATAAACAAGATCAGATCATTAAAGAAGTTTTTACTTTTATGGACGGCGTAAAAAGCCTCAGCTTGGGGTCTGTCCAACTTAACCTTTTTCATACAGAGAGTCTTAAAACCTTTTGACTCAATAAAATCGATTGCTTTTCCAGTAAGTTTTCGTCTTACGCAGTCCGGTTTTAAAATAGCTAAAGTTAAATCCATTAATTTATTTACCTTATTATATTGATTAAAGTGTTTCCAATATCAGCTGGACTATTAGCGATATGCACGCCGTACATGGATAGAGCAGTGATTTTTTCTTCAGCTGTCCCTTTGCCGCCAGCAATTATGGCTCCTGCATGTCCCATGCGGCGTCCT
Source organism: Fidelibacterota bacterium (assembly GCA_016782645.1). Lineage (GTDB taxonomy): Bacteria > Fidelibacterota > UBA2242 > UBA2242 > UBA2242 > BS750m-G69. The sequence continues at coordinate 7,854 of JADHYC010000055.1, forward strand.
GGAGGTGCAGTACGACCTGATATAAATGCAACTACGGGCTTGCTAAAATTACTTTTAATATATTCTGCCGCTTTTTCTTCATCAGTTCCGCCTATTTCTCCGATAAGTATAACTGCTTCTGTCTCTTTATCTTTTTCGAATAATTCAAGAAGATCAACAAAAGATGTTCCAATAATAGGATCGCCGCCAATACCAATGCATGTTGATTGACCAAGTCCTAAATTTGTCACCTGTGCAACAGCCTCGTATGTAAGAGTTCCGCTTCGGGAAATAATTCCTATGGAGCCTTCTTTGTGGATAAACCCCGGCATGATCCCGATTTTTGATTTTCCAGGTGAAATAACTCCAGGACAATTAGGTCCTATTAACCGGGTTTTGGTATTTTTTAATAAATATGATACCTTAATCATATCAGAAGTAGGAATGCCTTCAGTTATGCATACAACTAATTCGATACGGGAATCCGCGGCTTCAAGAATTGCATCAGCTGTAAATTGTGATGGAACGAATATTACAGAGGTATTAGCGCCAGTCTTTTCCATGCACTCTTTAATGGTGTTAAAGATTGGAAGACCATGTTCAGACTTTTTGCCACCCTTACCAGGAGTAACTCCACCTATGATTTTTGTACCATATTTTAGCATTTGTTCAGTGTGAAATGCACCTTCTTTGCCGGTAATTCCCTGGACTATAACACGTGTTTCTTTATCTATTAGAATACTCATAGTTTCGAACTCCTCTGGATATTTGCAGCGGAAACAGCTTTTTCTGCGGCTTCCTTTAAATCTTTAGCAATAATAAAATTAAGTGATGATTCTGAAAGTATTTTTGAAGCTTCTTTTGCATTTGTTCCTTCTAATCTAACAACGATAGGAGTTTCAATATCCATAGTTCTTAAGGCGTCAACAATGCCTAAAGCAACGCGGTCGCATCTTACTATTCCTCCGAATATATTTATCAAAACTGCTTTAACGGTCGGGTCTGATAAAAGAATTCTAAAACCATTTGTAACTGTTTCTGAAGAAGCTATTCCTCCAACATCCAGGAAGTTAGCAGGTTCTCCACCGAAAAGTTTTATTATATCCATTGTTGCCATAGCAAGCCCGGCACCATTTACCATACAACCAACGTTTCCGGAGAGGCGAATGTAATTCAGATTGTACTTTGATGCTTCGACTTCGGATGGTTCTTCTTCCGATAGGTCTCTTAGTTCAAGAAATTCTTTATGGCGAAACAGTGAATTATCATCAAAATTGATTTTTGCATCCAGCGCAATAATTTCATCATTGGCTGTAATGACAAGTGGGTTAACCTCTACTAAAGACGCATCAGTACGTCTAAAAACATTGAAGAGAGAAGCAAGGAATTTTATTCCCTTTTTTAAAACCTGTCCCTCTAATTCCAGAGCAAAAGCTAGTTGTCTTAGTTGGTAACTTTGTAAACCTAATCCCGGAATGGCATACTCTTTAACAATCTTTTCCGGGGTTTCTTTTGCAATTTTTTCTATTTCAACACCTCCCTCAGTAGAAACCATCATTACAGGAAGTGCTTTCTCTCTATCTATGACGATGCTAACATAAAGTTCTCGGTCTATATTAATTGCTTCTTCAATGAGTAATCGATTTACGATTTTCCCTTCTGGACCAGTTTGTACTGTAAAAAGGCGTTTTCCAAAAAGCTCATTTATAATAGAAATTGCTTCTACCCTGGATTTCGCAACTTTTACACCGCCGCCTTTGCCTCTTCCGCCTGCATGTATCTGAGCTTTAATAACGCATGGATAAGCAACTTCATCGGCAGCAAGTATCGCCTCCTCTTTTGATAGTGCAGGTTTACCTTTTGGAATGTTGACACTGAATTTTTTTAATATTTCCTTAGACTGATATTCATGTATTTTCATTATCCTTCTCCAGCTATAATGGTTCTATAATTTACCTTTTACCTTTTTAGTATTCTTCATGAATATTTATTCTTCTCTATGTGTTTAGCAGTTTATTATTTTGTATGAATAAAATTCGGGATATTAATTTAACTGGAAAGATGAACATTTCTTAAGTTATATTAAAAGATTGTGTTTTTTGATAAAATCATCTAAAACTTGTTCTAAATTAGGGTCACCAATTTCTTGTAAGTTGTAATAAACTCTCGCATTAGGCTTGTTGATTTTAATTATTCTGTTTAAGTCTATTGGAGTGCCAATAATGACTGAATCACATTCGGTTTTGTCAATTGTTGCTTCGAGGTCTTTAATTTGTTGTTCACCATAACCCATCGCCGGTAATAGTTTACCAATATTAGGGTAAATATAAAATGTTTCTGCAAGTTTTCCGACAACAAAAGGTCTGGGGTCAACTATTTCCTTTGCACCATATTTTTTGGCTGCTATAGTGCCTGCACCGAGTTTCATCTCTCCATGAGTTAAAGTTGGTCCATCCTCAACAACAAGTACTTTTTTACCTCGGATGATTTCCGGATGATTAACTTTAATTGGGGAAGCGGCGTCAATAACAATTGCGTTAGGATTAATTGCTTCGATATTTTCTCTGACTATCTGAACGCCTTCAGGGGGGGCAGTATCTATTTTATTGATCACAATAATATCAGCGATTCTGAAATTGACTTCGCCAGGATAATAGTTTAATTCATGACCCGGTCTATGTGGATCTGCAACGATTACTGTTAAGTCTGGTTTGTAGAAAGGGAAGTCATTGTTCCCACCATCCCAGAGTATAATGTCACAACCATCAGGATCATCTTCAGCGGCTCTTAAAATCGCTTCATAGTCAACACCTGCATAAATTACGTTACCCCTAATAATGTGTGGTTCGTATTCTTCCATTTCTTCAATAGTGCAATTGTTTTTTTCTAAATCTTTAAGAGCTGCAAAGCGTTGCACTTTTTGAAATGCTAAATCGCCGTAAGGCATAGGGTGACGAATAGCAACGATTTTTAAGCCTTTTGCCATTAATAACTCAATAATCCTTCTTGAAGTTTGACTTTTACCGCAACCGGTTCTTATTGCACAGACAGCAATAACAGGTTTGGAACTTTTTATATATGTATCTTTTGGACCCAGTAATACAAAATTTGCACCGGCAGCATTAACTAACGAACTTATATTCATTACGTGTGTATAAGGCACATCGCTGTATGAAAATACACAATCATCAATATTATATTCTTTAATAAGTCTTGGTAATTCTTCTTCTGCAAGAATTGGAATGCCATCAGGGTAAAAATTACCTGCTAATACAGCAGGATATTTTCTATCCTCAATGTCTGGAATTTGTGCAGCAGTAAATGCTACTACATTGTAATCTTCATTGTTGCGAAAATATGTATTGAAATTGTGAAAATCTCTTCCAGCAGCGCCTAAAATTAAAATATTTTTTTTACTCATTTTCTTCCTCTTTCGGTTTTTTTACAATTGTAGCGTTCATGATTTAATTAACTGATTAGAGTATTTAATTGACTTAATCAAAACCGAAAAAGTGTGTCCAGATAATTAAGGAGAAAAGGTATCTTGTCATGTTTTTAGAATATGAAGATGCTTTTAGTGAATACAATTTATATTTCAATAACATATTTCAACTAAACGCATGAAAATTATATATTTTACCTTCTAAATACAAGAAAAAGAGGAGTGGAGGATTGAAAATTTTAGATTGCAGAATACAGAATTAAAATTGAGAGAACATACACTAAAGGAATTTCCACAATTTTCAATTTGAGATTTGAGATGAAGAGCTGGTGCATGGTTGCTTGGATTAATTGATGATTGGATAAATGAGTGATTGGATGAATGGAAAAGATTATTGGAAATTTCAAAGTACAAAATGCAAATTGAATAGGAATGCGTTAAAAGAGTTTCCAATTTTTAATTTAAGATTTGAAATTTGATATGTTTTGTCTTCTACTTTCCAACTAGACTACAGGATCAGTTCAAGACCCTCGGTTGCAAGAGAAATTTTTATATTCTGATTATCTGTACCGGATTTCATATAATCAATAGCGTCATTTAATATTCCAAAAAGTTTCTCATCGGAATATGAAGGGTCATGATGAAATAGTACAAGATGCTTAACATTTGCTTGTTTAGCAAAATTTACACCTTGAATAGAAGTGCTATGTCCCCAATTTTCTTTTTCAATACTTTCAGCCAGTGTAAATTGAGCATCGAAAATCAGTACATCGGCATTTTGAAAGAATTGAGTATATTTTTCATATTGGATATCTCTAATGTTTTTATATTCAGAATCTGTGGCATAAACAAGCGATTTTCCTTTATAATCTAATCGGTAACCAAAGGAGCCACCCGGGTGGTTTAACATCAAGTTTGTGATGCGTATCCCATTAACTGTTATTGTGTCTCCTTTACGAAGCTGGACAAAATCTATATTAGCTCCCATTGCAGCTAAAGGAACAGGGTAATATTCATCTTCTTGTTGATTGCTAATTCTTTGCTCCAGTCCATTGTGAGCTCCGTAAATTGAAATTGAATTACCAGAGATATAAGCAGGCATGAAGAAAGGAAATCCCTGAATGTGATCCCAGTGAGTGTGGCTTAAAAATAGATGCGCTTCATCTTGACCATCACCAAATTCTTGCTTCATCAGCTTTTCTCCCAACTTGCGTATTCCAGAGCCGGCATCGAGAATAATATGCAATCCATTTACCAATAAGTATATGCAAGATGTATTGCCCCCGACAACCCCATTTTGATACAATGGTTGGTTTTTTAAGAACTCTCTTATTGATTCATCATCTGTCAGATTTTTACTGGAAGCCTCTTTTATAAGATTAAAGGTTTTTGCCTTAATTTCATTGTTGTCTGGTGGAGATGGAATTGAACCACGAACTCCATAGAATTGTACCTTTATACTTTCAGAGTTTGTACTTCTCATAGAGTTGCCTCCTTGATGTGATTTTTTCTATGGGTAGAATGGTATATCAATTTTTTATTAATTTTAAACAATTCTTCTCAATATCGAATTTTATTTCCAAAAAATCAATAGTTAATTCGCACTTCACACGGTTCAAGTGGTATATAAGGTTCATATTAATTGGAATTTGTGATGTAGCTAACACTTTACACTGATTGTAATATGATAAGGAATTAATTTTTACATTAAAAAGTTTTTTAATGGGAAATATGATCATAAGAAAATAGGATCGTAATTATCTTAATCTTCCTGCGGAAGGTTATGCAACTGGTAGATAGGAAGTGAACTTTTATCTTTTATGGTTGTATAACTAAAGTTATTTTAATTTTTTTATCGGTTGTATTTTTCTTGAGAATCTAATGGGTTTTATATAATCTCAGGCGCAATTTTGAGTTTTTATAAAAAGGCTATTAAAAAGTAGAGAGGTAGTATATGAACCGGAAGTTTTTTGTAATAATTTTAGCGTTTTTTTTAATTTTCGGTTGTTCTAAAGAAGTTGTAGAAAAGGAACCTATTACAGAAGAGAAAATACAAGTTAGACCTCCTGAAGAGGAAATTGCTGAACAACCTCCTGTTGAAACTGAGGTTGCTGAACCAATGCCAATTGAGGAGCAAGTAGAAGAACCTGTAGTAGAGACCGAAGAAGTGCTTCAGGAAGTTTCCGAGATTGTTGGAGAAGTGACTGTTGAAGAAGAGAAACCTGCGGTGGATACTCTTAAGCAGGTAGGAGGGCAATTAGAGGAAGTACTTCAGATAGTAGCTGAAGGTGACAGTATTGATATCTTCTATATGGTAAAACCCAACGATTGGCTTTCAAAAATTGCCCTGAATGAATATGGGAAGATCAGTATGTGGAAAGCAATATATAGATGGAATCGTAAGAAAATAGGAGACAACCCCAATTTAATATATCCATTCCATGAATTTCTTCTAAAAAAACCTAAAGAGATAGCTAACCCTGTCGAATACAATTTATATGAGTATACGGTAAAGCATGACGAATCTTTATGGTCTATCGCCGGTAAAGAATATAGTAATAATTACGCTTGGATAGTGATACTCAGGGATAATGCAGATGTTTTAGGGTCAAATCTGCAGAATATTCCCGCCGGCACAGTATTAGAACTCAGAACAAAATTGTTTTAGGTTCTATTTGAAATATTGTTCGATTTGCTAATCGGGGTACATAATGTGCTCCGATTTTTTATTTCTGATACTTAATTGTTAATTTCAAAGTAAAAATTGTTATCATTATGTTGATAATCTTTAAATTAGACTTTTACATAATCATGCTTATTTTGGAGATAATATGGGAAATGTTCAAGTAATCAAGACTCTCGACTGGTTGATTATAGGTATGTACTTTATTTTTGTTGCGGGAATTGCTATTTATTTTTCTAAAAGAGCAGGAAAAAGTAGAGCTGAATTCTTTCTTTCCGGGAGAAATTTACCATGGTGGATTGCTGGCACTTCTATGGTTGCAACAACTTTTGCAGCAGATACACCACTGGCAATTACTGAATTGGTAGCGAAAAACGGTATTGCTGGTAACTGGATATGGTGGAATATGTTATTTGGAGGGATGCTTACAGTTTTTTTCTTTTCGAGGCTTTGGCGCCGGGCTGGAATAATGACGGATGTTGAATTTGCGGAAATCCGTTATTCAGGCAAGCCTGCCGCTTTTTTAAGAGGCTTTCGCGCTGTATATCTCGGGCTATTTATGAATGTAATTATCATGGGTTGGGTCAATCTTGCAATGGTGAAGATTTTAAGTGTGATGTTTCCCGATATTACATTTCTCGGATTGAAAGATATTTCTTTTTTAGGGTTTAGCTTTAGTGCACATCTTCTTTGGGTTGGAGTAATTTTACTGATTGTAGCAGTCTGCTCTTCTCTTTCCGGTTTATGGGGTGTTGCAGTGACTGATACTTTTCAGTTTGTGATGGCTATGGTTGGAACTATTATTTTGGCGGTAATTGCTTTAAACATTCCATCTGTAGGTGGTTTGTCGGGATTAAAAGAGAAGTTACCCGATTGGGTTTTTCAATTTACGCCCTCCGTAGGCAATAATACCGGTACATCAGTCAGTGGAGTCTTATCTATGACTGTAGCAGCATTTATTGCTTACATTGGGATTCAATGGTGGGCTTCCTGGTATCCGGGTGCCGAACCAGGCGGAGGTGGTTATATTGCCCAGAGAATAATGTCAGCAAAAGATGAAAAGCATTCGTTATTTGCCACTCTGTGGTTTACAATTGCACACTATGCTATTCGTCCATGGCCCTGGATTATAGTTGCATTGGTATCTCTTGTTATTTATCCTGACCTTGATTTTGCTCATAAAGGTAATGGCTATGTGATGATTATGCGTGATTATCTTCCTACCGGGTTATTGGGATTACTTCTGGCTGCATTCTTTGCTGCATATATGTCAACGATTACTACTCAACTTAATTGGGGTACTTCATACATTGTTAACGATTTTTATCGTAGATTCTTTCGCCCAAAAGGAAGTGAAAAATATTATGTTCGAGTTTCCAGGATAACAACGATTTTGATAATGTTTATTTCACTTATTGCAACATCTAAAATGGATAGGATTAGTGATGCCTGGATATTTATTCTCGAATGCAGTGCTGGAATTGGACTTGTACTTATTTTTCGCTGGTTCTGGTGGAGAATCAATGCCTGGTCAGAAATTTCTGCTATGGTTGCACCATTTTTAATTTATCCCTTTATTAAGCGTTATGTGGAATTTCCATACACTTTATTTTATATTGTTGGGTGGTCAACTGTTGTCTGGCTGACGGTTACTTATTTGACAAAGCCAACAGAAGAAAAGGTACTTATTTCGTTCTACAAACGGATACATCCAGGAGGCAAATTATGGAAGCATGTTTCAGAAAATTTGCATGATGTGAAAAGCGACAGCGGTTATTTTCAGCTTTTCATCGACTGGATTGCAGGATGTATATTAGTAATATTTGCTCTTTTCGGATTTGGTAAAATTATTTTTGGTGAGTATATAACTGGTATGCTTTATCTTGCAATTGCCGCTTTGTCTGCTGGGGTTATCTATTTTCATCTTTCACAAGTAGGTTTGGGAAAAATAAGTGATTAAAGATATGGAATGAAAAAAGGGGCTCTATTCATTTCCACGTAAAAAGGTATAATTTTACTAATTTAACCTTCAAATCGTGAGGTTATATTAATTTTATGGGTAATTTAAAAAGAGAATTAAAAATGAGTCATGTTGTAGCCCTTATTCTGGGGTCTGTCATTGGCTCAGGTGTTTTTATTAGTTTGCCGATTGTTGCGCGTGAGGCTGGTAGCCCCTGGTTGGCAGTTATTGCATGGTTTATTGGTGGTCTTATTTGGCTGCCACAGTTATTTATTTTATCAGAGATGGCAACTGCTTACCCGGAAGAAGGATTTGGTTATCTTTATTTGAAAAAGGCAGGTAGTCCTGCACTGGGATTTCTTTATGTGTGGACTGTTTTTTGGACAAGCGATACGCCTTCAATTACGATAATTGCATTGAGTGCCATATCCGCGCTTTCAATTTTTTGGGGACAGCTTGGAGCTACAATTTATACAAAACTATTTGCTGCATTATTAATCATTGTTTTGACTTATGTGCATTACAGGAGTGTAAGAAAAGGCAGCAGCTTACAAATTATTCTTACGATTGTAAAACTATCTCCTTTGGTTTTACTTTGTATTCTTGGTTTTGCATATTTTAGTACAGATAATCTTTTTTTAGCTCCAGCTGCTCAAGAAAAAGTAAATACAGGTTTTTTGACGTTGTTGGTTGCCGGGGTCTCAGGGACGATCTGGTCTTATGCAGGTTTCACGAATGTTTTATACATGGCAGGTGAGATAAAAAATCCTAAGAAAATTATTCCCAAGAGTCTATTGCTTTCAGTTGGATTTGTAACTTTGATATATACACTGATTGCTTTATCCACAAGTATATTTGTTCCTTATAATGAACTGGTTAACACAAGCGGTCAATTTGCCAATCCGTTTCTCTATTTACCCACATTTGCAAAAATTGCCGGAGCATTTCTGGCACTGGCGGCATTTATCAGTATGATCGGTTGTATAAATGCGCTGATAATGATTCAGCCCAGAATTGAGTATGCAATTGCGAATGATGGGTTGTTTTTTAAACCTTTTGCACATGTACATCCAAGATACAATACCCCGGATTATTCGATTCTTTTTCAGTCGGGATTGGCAATAGTACTTTTGTTTATTGGTGGAATCGAAGCGCTGTTAGGTTACTTTACTCTATCATATTTGGTGCAAAATGGAAT
>JADHYC010000010.1 GCA_016782645.1 Fidelibacterota bacterium
ATATTTCTCCAATAGATTTTATAAAACGTATTCAAATATATAGATCGATGGAAGTAAGAGAAGGAGAAGCAAATCTGTCCTCTGAAAAGGGGAATTGTGTAACTATTATGACAGTTCATGGTTCAAAAGGGCTGGATTTTCCAATAGTTATTGTTCCATGCCTTTCTGCAAAAATCAATTACAATAAAAGTCGAATGCTTTTTCATCCGGGTGAGGGAATTGCTTTAAGCATGAAGACTCTATTTAAGCAAGAAGAATCTTTTATGTATCATTACCTGAGACGTCAGGATAAACTGAGGACTTTTGCTGAGGAGAAAAGACTGTTATATGTTGCTGCAACTCGGGCACAATCTTATCTTGTATTTTCTGCTGATGATACTAAGAGGAAAAAGGGTTCTGAATATGGTTCATTATGGTCGCAGATTTCATCTTTTCTTTCGAACTCAGAAGAAAACACTCTTTATAAAAAAAAGGAAAAAGCAAGATCGGGATTGTATGATGTTTTTAGCAAAATGAAAAGAGATGAAAGCAAAGCAGTTGTGAAACTAACTGATAAGCAAAAGGAAAATATAAAGGAGATGGTAGCACCTGTTGAAATTCAACCCACGCTCGAAAAAGTAACACCAACTGTTTTCGCAGAATGGATAGGAGAAAAATTTTTTATTGAGAGAAAGTTTTATAAAGGTGTGCAAGCTTCTGGTAGTAAGGGAAACAAGAATGAGGATTTGCTCACTCCACTGGAATTAGGTTCTGTAATTCATAAGGTTTTTAGCTGGTGGGATTTTAAGAGCATTGATCTGTTTAAGGAGAAAATTGTTGAACTATTAGCGCCATTTTATCTGGATGAAAATGAGAAAAAATTGGTACTTTCGCAGCTGGTATCCTGGGCTAATATGATACTAATTCCAGAAAATGCCCTGAATAAATTGATTTCGGATTCAAGTGAGATAAGCAGAGAAGTTGAAGTAATTGGTAGATTGGATGATGTGTTAGCAGAGGGAAAGATAGATATTTTAATAAAAGATGATGAAGGTAATTATACAATTGTTGATTTCAAGTCTGATAAATTAGATGGTTTTTTAGATGAAGTGCTGTTAGAAAAATATCGTGCACAATTAAACTTATATTCACTTGTGTTGGTAAAGTGGTCAAAACTACCGGTTGTTCAGCACTGTATCTATTTTGTCAGGAATGGATTGATGGTTTCTACTCCGATTAGCGAAGATACTATCGAGCAAGTCGAATGTCAGTTTAGGGAATTTAAATCTGCAATGATGAATAGTTTACAGGCATAAATTTGTATATCGTAGTATCGGACAGTCCTGTCCGATAGCGAACTTGAAAGTTCGCTACTATATTCAATTGCTCTATATTGAATATTACGGTTCAAATGCAAATTGGTAACTGCTGGACAATATCTACTTTGTTAAAATTGACAATCGTTATTTTACTTTCCGATCAATCCCTCATTATGTGCCACAGTATAAGTACAAACCATATCACCTGTGACATTATTCGCCGTTTCAAACATATCGAGAATTGGATTAATGCCCATTGCTAATGCAACGATGATTGAAACCTGTGTGCTGTCCAGCCCCATTGTTTGTAAAATAATAAATAGCAGCATGATACTACCTCCCGGAACTCCACCGGCGCCTATCGAAGCCAAAACCGTAGCTATTACCAGCATAACCAAACCGGATATAGTCAATTGTATATTGAACATATTTGCCGCAAGTACAGCAAACATGGGAAGGTGAATGCAAACACCATCCATATTGATAGTTGCTCCGAGAGGAAGAGAGAAACTTGCCAGTTCATTCTTTACTTTCAACTTTTCCCGCATAGTATGGAGTGAAACGGGTAAAGTAGCAGCACTACTTCTTGTTATAAATGCTGTAATTATTGCTTCGTCCATCCCTTTCATAATGCGGAAAGGATTTTGCCTTGTCACAATACCGAGCAATGTGGGATAAACTATAAATATCATTCCTAAGATACCAGTAATCACGCCTATTGTTACGCTTACGTATGGTCCGACAATATTTGGACCATAAAGGCTGAAATTTGTAATAGACAAGGCGAGTACTCCGATTGGTGAATATTCAAGTATCCAATCGACCAACTTAAATATTGCGTCACGTGCAGCTAATAGAAGATTCAATAGCATATTCAACCGTGAAATTTGCTTAGAGTTCTTTTTCGATTCAATGATGAACCTGACAGCCAGACCGAACAATACAGAAAATACGATTATAGAGAGGAAATTGTTTGTAGCCAATGCTTCAAAAGGGTTTTTAAACATATTCAAAAGCATATTAGTAAAGCTTCCGCTTGTCGGTGCTTTTACTGCAAAGCTTTCAGCCTGCGTTCCAATGGATTCAGCCATTTTTCGCCAGCCAGGCAAATTGGCACCAATGCCCGGGTTAATACATAAAGCCAGTACTGCTCCGAGTATAGCAGCAAGAGCAGAACAAAAGAAATACCAGGCGATTACCTTAATCCCAATACGTCCAAACCGTTTAATGGGAAGACTAGCAGCTCCGGTAATCAGGGAGAAAAATATAACAGGAATAACAATCATTTTTAACATGCTGATCAGCACTGAGCCGAAGGGAGAAATGTAGGGCAGAACATTATCTGCTATGGGCGTTCCTGAAGAACTGGAGATATACCACATGATACCACCGATAGCGGACCCAATTATAAATCCTGTGAAAATACGAAGAAGTAGAGATGTTGAAACATACCATTTAAACAGTGATCTTATCATTATGCCTCTCTTTTAGAGTATTGAATTTTATTGATTTTATAAGTGTTATCATTACTGAGTGATAGTAATTAATCAAAAGATGTTTTTCAAGAAGAAATTAAACTATTCGTTTTTCTCAAAATATTTTTTAACCTTTCGAAGAATTAATATGTCAAAGGTATGTGAAAAGGATTTGCTCAGATTGGAAAAGTTGAAAGAGGAAAACAGAAATGGAACCACATTTAATGAGTTGGTTCTTGAAAATCACCAGAAGATATATAGTCTTTTCCGAAGAATGGTGCAAACACACGATGAGGCAGACGATTTGACACAGGAGACATTTATAAAGGTGTATAAAAATTTTTCGAAATTTAAATTTCAATCTTCACCATATACATGGATTTACAGAATTGCTGTTAATACAGGTATCAATTATTTACGAGGGAAAAAGGTAAAACAATTTTTTGGTTTGGAGAAAGTTAAAAATCTACCGTCATCTGATAATCCTGTAGTTTCAGATGAGCGTAATACTGTTTTGCGTCAGGCTGTTGCTAAACTTTCGCCGAAGCAGCAGATGGTTGTGCTTTTACGCTCATTCCAGGAATTGCCATTTAAACAAATCGCAATTATTACGGATTCAACGGAAAATGCTGTCAAGGTGAATTTTTCTCATGCTTTAAAAAGTTTAAAAAGGATTATAAGGAATATGGGAGTTAATTATGAAACTCTGTGAAGATACCCAAAATCTCATTCCATTATATATTATGGGAGATTTATTAAAGGAAGAAAAATCCCGTGTTGAAAGTCACCTGGAAAGTTGTGATAATTGCAAGGAATTTTCTCACGATCTCGGATTGATTAGTTCGGTGATATCTGCAGATAAGGTTAAAGTTTCTCCATATTACGGTAGTGAACTGGTCGTGAAGATTAACGATCGATTCGCAAAAAGAAAAAGAACTCGAAAACGTCTTATGTGGGCTGTTCCGGCTTTTAGTACGATTGTTTTAATATTTATGGTCACTTTTTTTTCAATATCGAATAGAAATTCGTTAGACAATAAATTTTATGGCGATTTAGAGAATACAGATATCTACTTTGATTTGACAAATTCGGGTTATTTTTGTGAATTAACATTAATAGATGATTTTACAGAAATCCCAGATCTCGATGAATCTACCAAAGATTTGCGTTGGGATGTTGCTAAGTTAGTATTGGAAGATGAATATGCTCTTCCTGTTGATAAATATTTACTGGCAACAGTTAATTTAGATGACGATGAGTTTGAGAACTTAATTCAAGAAATAAAAAAGGAAGTTTTATAAAGAGTTTGAAGGAGGAATTATGAAGCGAATATTTCAATATATCTTATTAATAGTCTTTGTGAATTCAATGACAGGGCTTTTAGCGCAGGAGGATTTCTGGATGGATGCAAATCCTGAGCGTAGAGAACGATTAAAAACTCTAAGAATATGGAAGATGACAGAATTCCTGGATTTGAGTTCTGAACAGTCTACTGCGTTTTTCCCTAAATTGAAGGATTTTGAAAAGTATATTCGGTCGAAACAGAAAAAGCAAAGGGAATTAATACAAGAGATTACTGAAAAGATTAATGAATCTGATTACAGCCCTAAAAGATCAGATGTGAAGAAATTGACACATCAATTGGCTGAAATTGAAAAGGATATAATTACTCAGAAAGAAGAATTTATCAATGATCTTTCAACAGTTCTTACCCCTGAACAGCAAGTGCAATATATTGTTTTCGAAAACCGTTTTCGAAGAAACTTAATGAAAACTTTAAATCAACAAGCCAGACAAAAGAGGCTTAATCAAGAAAGGAGAAGAAAATGAAAAAGTATTTAACAATTCTGTTAGCAGTGGTTGTCATTCCGGGTTTGCTATTTTCAGGTCCTCAAAAGATGATGAAAAAAGAAGTGAAAAGTATGCACTCGCCCGATTTGGAGATACAACTGAAACTGACGGATGCACAAAAGGACCAGATGCATAAACTCAAAGTGGAAAATCAAAAGAAAAACATTCCTCTTGTAGCAAAATTGAAACTTGCTCGAATTGAGCTTGAAGAAATTATTCAAAGTGACGCATCTCAGAAGAAAATCGATGAAGCAGTGAAGAAAGTCAATGGTATCAGAAGTAAATTATTCAGCCAACGAATCAAGCACCGAATAGATATGGCAAAAGTTCTAACGAAGGAACAGAAATCTATTCTCAAGGATTGTAAATTCCGTCATCACTTCAAGCGATTTGGGAAATCACTTAAACGACACGGTGGACACGGTATGTTCGGACAAGAGTTCCTCCCGGAATTTGAATTTGAGGAAGATATAGATATGGTAATAATTGATGATTGATCCAAGAGTAAAAAAAGTTCTTGAGTGGATGCGAGAAGTTGAAATCGGTAGTGGTGATTTGACTACTGAAAGTATATCGCCCTATTCTCTTCATTCTGCTGGTAGAGTAATCGCAAAAAGTGATGGGATTTTCTCTGGACGTGAAATTCTGGAAATTCTATTTGAGCCGGGCGGAAATCAATTAAAAGTGAATTGGAATGTGGAAGAAGGTTCTATAATAGAGATTGGGAATGAGATTTTTAGCTTTGAGGGAAATGGTGCCGAAGTGCTCAAAGTTCGACGGTTAATTGAGTGGATTATCGGAAGAATGTCAGGTATCGCAACTGCAACAAAAGAAACAGTTAATTTCTTAGAGAAATATGGAAAAAGATTGGTTGCCGGTAGTAAAGTATCACCGATCTTTGAAGTATTTGACCGTAAAGCATTTGAAACCGGTGGTGGTATTTTTAAACGTCATGGATTGGAGGATACAATCTATATTACTCAGAATCATTTTTTGTATGCTGGTGGTATTACTGACGTACTCGCCAGAGTTATAGAGGAAATAGGCGATGCAAGAAAGGCTCTTAAGATTGAGATTGAAGTGAATAGTTTTGATCAGTTTGTAGATGCTAATAAAAGCAATTGCGATATCATCCATTTAGTAGATCTGGATGATAAAAAGATAAAAGAGGTTTTCGAGAAGGGCGATCTTAATAAGAAGCCAGTTCTTCACCTTAATACATTAAATGATTGGCGAGATAAGTATGCGGATTACTTCTTTCGTTTCTGTGCAATTGAAGAGTTACTTAAAGATGTAAAATATTTTAGAAATAAGCTGGTAATTAGGAGAAATGGAGATAAATGTGAAGAAGGTAAGTAAAATTCTTATACCAGGAATATTGGTTGTTTTTCTTTTCTGGATGGGTTGTGAATCTACGACGTCTTCAGATGTTGACGAACTTGAATCGATTTTACGTGAAATTGTCGAGGCAGATTCCACAATTCTAATTGATGGAATTGGTGACGAAGGTGCTCAAACTGCGGAGTATGATAATGGGTCAGGTCTTTCGAAAGCAGTTCTTGATACATTTCCTTATGATTTTAAGTTAGTACGTTTTGGAAGGAGACTGAGTGGACATCCCGCGCGGGAAGTGGAAATAGAGATAGATGGAAATGTCGCTGAGGCTTTGGTAACTACGACTATAACAGGTAATTTTATAGTAATTTTACATGATACTGTTAATCATACAATTGCTGATTCTACTTCAAAACCATTCACTCAAGCAGCAAAACAGAAGATTCGTCTACGCCGTTTTCGTAATACCAGCGATCCGAGACATAACTGGAGAATTGTGGCATTTTCACCTATAATTGCAAGGACAGGAGACAAGTTATTAGAAATAACGGATATTTCAATTGTGTCCGATAGCCTTAGTATTAACCTTGCGAATGATTCGGAAGATAGTTTATTGAATCATTTCTTTGATCGTTTAGAACTTCCTATTTTTCGCCCATTTAAGTTATATCATGTAGAGTTAGGTGTGAACAATCCAGATCCTTTCTTTTATGATCCAGGTGAGGGTGCAATGGTCCACTATGGTATAAAACGAGGGATAATGAAATTCCGCAGAGTGCTACGCGATGATGAAAATGATGATACATTTGAGGGTAACTTTAGAGTACGTGGACAGGGGCTGCGTATGCGGAGGTTATTCTTTGATGTAATTGACCTTGCATCTATTTTTGATGAAGACGCGCCTCTGAATTCTACATTCTGGGCTTTTCCGTATCGAGTAAGATACAGACGTTAATACAGTAGAGCGTTAGTAGTAAAAAGGGGGCATTGCCCCCTTTTTTAAGATTATCCCTATAATCTTCCTGCGGAAGGTTAATTTTCTATTCCCGGCCGGGCCTAATTCTTTTTTATAGTAGTGTTTGATTTCTTTCATTTCTGTAACAAGATCAGCTGCTTCAATGATTTTTGGATCAGCTTTTCGTCCAGTGATAATTAGTTCCACATCATCCGGTTTTTCCTTTGTAACTTTAAGCAGATCCTCCATGCTAAATAATTTAAAATGTTGAAAATGTTATGTTGCAAGTTGTTTTAAAATTTCTACATTAAATTAATGTTGTTAAGATAAATGAAATAATGGAGGGGTTTTATGAGAAAGATACTACTTTTTGTCATTTTCATGTTTGTTTTCACTGGTTTTGTCTTCGCTCAAGAAGGAGAGAAGGGAGGATTTGTACCTTGTTTGGCAACCTGTATGATTGGTCCCAGGGTTGGCTTAGAAATGAATGAAGGGAAAGATATTAATCAAAGCGAATGGATTATGCTTGGCGGACAAGTTGTTGGAGGAGGAATGACTGGAGCTATGGCTAGCCTAGGATCGGCAATTATAACAGGTACAAGGGCATATATGGCTTATGATATGGGAAATAAGAATGGATTTGAAGGAATTTTAGCAAGTTATTGTTTAGGCCCAAGAGTTGGAAATGAGTTAGACTATAGGAAAATAAGGATGAAAGAATGGTTGAGCATTGTTCCATGTGTTTGTATTTACCCGATGATAACAATACCACTTGAAGCATATAAAGGTAAAACTATGACGGATATCGAAATTGCGGAGGGGTTAAGGAAGTAGCAAACAAACTAGGTTTTTAAAAATTTTGGCTGGGATCCGGATAAAGTAAATATCTTGGGTTCCAGTTTTATTTTCTACTTTTTTCAATAATACACTATTGTAAATTTCAATTGCGAAAATGAAGATTAGAATCTACTATGTATTTTTAATTAGCATCTTTCTATTTTCAATCCTGATGGCTGACACTCCCGATAAGTGGGAAGGATACTGGAAGAAACAACTAATTCAAGTGGAGAAAAAGACTATCGCTAAACAACTGGGGTTGTTTAAATCTTCTGCACTTGTTTGGATCAGGATATATCAGAAAGGTATATCAAGTCAAGACCTGCCTTCCTGTGTGTTTCATCCGTCATGTTCACGTTTTGCTTTTAGTTGCATCGAACGGTATGGGGTAGTAAAGGGAATTCTTCTTGCTGGCGACAGGCTGATGAGGTGTAATCCCTTTGCTTATCTCTATTATGGTTTTGGTGGGGAAAAATTTATAGACCCTGTAGATAGATATAATTTAAAATAGAGTGTTTATACTTTTTTAAATATATTAATCTTTAGAGCATGAAAAAATTTCTAATTTTTGTTTATATAATTATTCCGGTATACATTTTTGCCCAGTCTTCTGATAGTCTATTTACCCCTAAAGCTATTAAGGATTTTGGGGATTATCTATTTGAGCAGAAAGATTATTTGCGAGCAGCAATGGAATTGGAGCGGTATCTTTACATGATAAGTGAGGATGACGATTCTACTCTTTTTAAAATTGGATTGTGTCATCAGTTGAGAAGAAGATACGATTTTGCTGTAAAGGCATTTCTTCAAATTGGTAATAAAAATTCTTCCAATCTTAACTCTACTTCCAGGCGCGCTGTTTTTTACAATTTATCAAAACTTGAGAAGTGGGAAGAAATCAAGTCGCTAGGCTATAAAAATAATGAAGAGTTCGTTTTCTATTATTTAGCAGATGTAATGTTAGATGCCGTACCTAAAGATAGAGAATACTTTCAATCGATACATGAAGATTCGCTTAAAGATCAATTGCTTGAATTGGAGAACTATAGACAAAATCTCAAAAAAAAATCACCCCTTTTAGCAAGTACACTATCTGCGTTGATTCCAGGGCTTGGCAAGGTTTATATAAATCGAACTGGAGATGCTCTATTTTCGTTTACAATGATAAATCTGGCTGCTTTAGTTTCATATAAAGCATTTGAATCAACACTATACATATCAGGTGTGATTACTTCGGGAATAACACTTTCCTTTTATTTAGGTACTGTTTACGGAAGCTATATTGGGGCAAAATTGCATAATCAACAGATTTATCATGATTGGAGAGAACGATTAGAGAAGTTAAATCCTGTAAATAAAGAACCTTATTGGCGGCTATGGGTATCAGAGTAATATTTTGTTTATTGTCGGTTTTTTCTTCATTCTCATTTGCTGATGATCTTGGAGATTATTTTTATTCGAAACAGCATTACTTTGAATCTGTAACCGAATATAAGCGCTTACTTTTTTCCAAAAAATATTCCACTGAAGATGAAATTTTATACAAAATAGCTAAAGCTTATTATTCAAGCGGGCAGAAGGAATCTGCGGCTAACACTCTGTTGGAATTAATATCAGATAATGAAACTTCGGATTTTGATAGAGATGGCTTAATTCTCCTCGCAAAGATATATTGGGAATTATATGACTACCAATCCATGCGTAATGTTTTAGATTATCTTGGTAATATTTTAGAAAATGATAAGAAAGAGCAGATTCAATACATCAGAGCTTGGACTTACATATATCAGGCAAATTGGGAGGAAGGTATTAAGGAATTACGATCACTTGGTTGCGCTGAATGTGATGCTTTAATTCAGGATGTCGAGAATGTATCCTCTGTACCAAAAAAATCTAAGAAAGCTGCGATAATTTTATCTAATATTATCCCGGGCTCCGGACAGTTTTATGCCGGAGATTATGAGAATGCTTTATATTCTTTTGCATTGGTTGGTTTAATTACCGCTTCGGTCATCGCAAATGTTTATCAGAAAGCCTACTTTGTTGCGCTAGTTAAGTATTTGTTCCTTTATTCTCGTTATTCTAGAGGCGGGTTGAAAAATTTAGCTAAAAGAATAGACCGAGAAAATGTAGATGCTATTGGTGAATATTTGAAAAAAGTATCCGAAAAATACGCCAAGCCTATCGAATTGTTAGAGAAGATGAAGAGTAATATTTGAATTTCTGTGTTCTCAATTCTTCAATTGTGAAAGAACGAGATTTAAAAGTTCTTCCAGTTTCACTGGTTTGGATATCCATTTATAATCTACTTTTTTTAATTTACGGGCAATTTTTTTATCATGCTCGAAACCTGTCATAAATATAAAAGGAATATCTGGATCGAATAATTTAACCTCTTCATAAAGGACAAAACCATTTTTAACTGGCATAACTATGTCTGATAGAATAATATCAGGTGTTTCTTGCCTGATGATCTTTAAAGCTGCATCTACAGAAGTAGCAACGTGAACCTTGAAATCATGTTGTTTAAAGAAATCGCTATATAGATCTAAAACCAACTTGTCGTCGTCAACTATTACAATTTTTTGTTTCATATTATTAATTCCCTTTTATAACACTCTAAACAAATTTGCGCCCTCATATATAAATTTACAACTAAAAAATAAAAGAAGAATACCACAAAATCCAAAAGCAACTTTCTGGAATATTTTTCCAAAGAACTTTCCACCGTTAAAAGATAATGCTGAAAGAAAATAAAGCCATATAAAATCGCATAGCCAGTGCAGTATGGTAAAAATTAGGAATCCTAATATTCCAAATTCGATAGATTGTGAAATAAGTGCTGCGCCAACAGTAGCCCACCAGACAAGGAAATATGGATTTCCAGCACTTAAAAGTATCCCTGATAATATAGAAGACTTTGCATATCTACTTGAGGTTATTTCAACATTATTGATATTTTTCAACATTCCTATACCCATTATAAGAAGAAATAAACCACCAAGCAAAAAGGTAAGCATTTTGACATTATCATTTTTTAGTAGACTTCCCAAGCCAAAATAGATTAATGCCATCAGTGGAAACTCTACAATTCCGTGACCGATTGCGATTAATGCACCTGAATGCGGAGAGTCAGTTCCTTTTCCAATCGTTACAGCGGTAAGTGGACCAGGAGACATAACACCCGATAAGGAAATCAAAACTGCTTGAAATAGAAATGAAGAAAAAGGCATATATAATTTTTCGTTTAAAATATAGAAAACATAGTAGAAATTTTTATATCTCTTTTTTCTCCATACCTTTGCCCATCCAGCCTTTAGTGAGCCACAAAGCTAAAGGGCTCACGATGGCGATTAGACCATAGATAAACCACATTTTTTCAGTATTCATCTGCTCTGGCTGTACGCCTGCAGGACAATAGTTCATCAGGAACCAACCAGAATATAGACTTGTGATAATTTTTGTCAGGAACCACGGGAATTGTCCGATCCCCATGTAAATACCTGTCATGTTTTTCGGAGCAATTTCTGCTACCCATTGCAGAAATCTTGGTTGCCACATAGCTTCACCAATTGTCATTATTATCAAATAGCCGAATACAGTGTAAATGTTAGGCCCTAATGTCAACAAGAATGTTGGAGCAGCCATGACAAAAGTACCGGCAATCATCATTTTATAAGTATCTTTTTTAGCTGTTAGTACTGCTACCATTGGCGCTAAAATAAAAATTAAAAGTGGATTAAAATTTACAAAAAATTCAAAGTTCTCAGCCACGATTCCTGTAAATGCCCGGCTAAAATATGGAGGAAGCGTGAGCCAATTGTGAGCAAACAGGGTCTGAACAGGAATGAGAATGAAAATAAAATACATGAAACGTACATCTTTAATCGGAAAGTTCTTTAAATAATATTTTATCTTTTCTTTCTTTGATTGCTTCTCTTCATATTCTTTTTCTTCTTTAATTTTTTCTTTAGTTTCCTCATTAGCGTTGGCAATAGCCATCTGAACTGTTTTTTTTGAAAGAATGACCGCTACCAAAATAATTCCAACAGCTGTCAAAGCAACTAAAACCCAATAAACGCCTAATATTCCATAGCTTTTTCTTACTGGAGGTGATATGAGCCCAGGCAAGAATCCACCTAAATTCATAATAGCATACAGCATAGCATAACCCATCGCTGCTGTTTTGGCTGAGGTAAATTTTTTAATAGCAGTATAACAGGCAGGTTGATAGATTCCATAACCTAAAACAATTCCCAAAACACCGAGCATGGTAACCGAATGAGCGGTTCCTCCTAAACCGCCTGAACCTACTTGCGGAGCAATTGTCAAGGTTATTCTCCCGAAAAGCATAATTGAAAGTGCAATAAGAAGCGCTTTTCTTACTCCAATCCAGTCAACGGTTCCACCTAAAAACAGCATACTCAAAGTAATACCCGCAGTAAGAATACCGACCATTCTACCAGCATTAATATCATTCAAGCCTATATACTCGTTGAAATAAATTGTCATCAATCCTAAAATACCAAAGTAAGTCAAACCTTCAAGTAAATAGGACAGGTTAATGCCCCATAACGCTCTGGGTGCTTTCACTAAATTAATAAACGGATCAATAATTTCTCGAAGTGGATTCTTAACTTGAGAGTTTTTTTTCTCTTCCATATCTAAATCACCCTCTGTTTTTCATTGAAGTAGAATTCCATTAAACTGATATTAAAAACGATGGAATGTACTAATAGTTAGAAAATTTTTAAAAACAAAACTTGTATTAGATCATTTTGAAGTCGGTATGATTGTCTGTAATAAATAAACAGAAACTTCACAGAAGGCAGATATTGCTTGTTTTCCTTCTTCAATCTAACTTAGCATACAATTTGAAAGTGGAATAGATTAATTTATGAATATACTTTTTACGGCTGCGCTTTCTCGAGAATTAAAACCCGTGCAAAGTTATCTTCTTTCTACTTTTTCGATAGAGAAAAGTTCATGCTTTTCATTTTTGAAAACCGGTGTTGGAGTGAAAAACGCCCATAGTCGGCTAAGTGAATTTCTAAAGACAAATTCATGTGATGTTATAATTAACGTGGGAACTGCCGGAACTCTTCATTACGATCTTAATCTAAAAGAAATATTTCTCCCTACCTCATTTCATACTATTCAAAAAGAAACGCTAAGAACAATGGAATTAAGTGGTTCAATTTCAGTGTTAATTCCTATATTGCCTTCATCATGGAAAAAGGGGAAAATCTATTCATCAGGAACACAAATTACTTTGTCATCTCAAAAAAATAACATATCTAAAATTAGTAATGCTGTAGCAGTGGATATGGAAGCTTATTCACTTGCAGAAATATGCCATAAGAATTCTATACCTTTTGTTTCGTTAAAAGTAATCACCGATACTGCGGATAACACAGCAATTAAGACTTTTACAGGTAACTTGAATAAGTCAATTATTGTTCTGAAAAAATCTGTAAAGCAGCTTGTAGAATGTATATTTAATAATTTTTTAATAACCGTTTAATATGGATGACCCAACAAAAATATCTGTAATAATACCTACCTACAATCGGGAAGTGACTCTGGAAAGAGCTATTAAGTCCGTACTGGCTCAAACACATCGGAATTTTGAATTAATTGTAATTGACGATGGTTCAACAGATAACACCAGTCTAATTATAGATAGGTATAGTGGAAAAATCAGATATTTCTCAAAGCTTCATGCTGGTGTATCTTCGGCTCGTAATTTCGGTCTGGAGAAGTCAGAAGGAACATGGGTAGCATTTTTGGATTCTGATGACTATTGGCTGTCAAAAAAATTGGAAAGGCAGTTGGAGTATTTAACAAACCATCCGGGAATGATGATAGTGCAAACAGAAGAGCAGTGGATAAGAAATGGCGTTCCTGTCAATCCGATGAAAAAACACAAAAAATATTCCGGATGGATATTCAGATACTGCTTGCCGTTATGTATAGTCAGTCCCTCAGCTGTGCTGATTCACCAAAAAGTTTTTAACGATGTAGGAGTTTTTGATGAAAGTTTTCCAGTTTGCGAAGATTATGATTTGTGGTTGAGAATCGCTATTAGATATCAGATAGGGTTGATTCCGGAAAAATTGATTATAAAAACCGGTGGACATACAGACCAACTCTCAAGGGAATACTGGGGAATGGACCGCTTCCGTGTTCGGGCTCTGGAAAAGGTTTTAGGTAAAGATTTAACGATCGGGCAGAGGAAATTAGTCCTTGAGGAGATTGTTAAGAAATTGGCGATACTCAGTAAAGGTCGCGAAAAACACAATGGATTACCAAATATCTATCAAAATAAATTGAATGACTATCAGAAGAGACTTTATGAATTCATTAAAGCTTATCAATCTCAAACTCAAGCAGTGTGATTTAGCTGATCGCACGTTTGATATTTTTTTTGAAGAATTACAACCTACTCGACATTTACAAAGTATCGGTCAGCCCCATATAATATATCCGGTTATAGCACAGGAAACAGAACGGCTCTTTCATATTATCTACGGTTTTAAAATCGCTGAATATTGTAGTCGAAATGAAATTGAAGAAATGCCGGCATATATTCTTCCACGATCATCTTCAATAATAAGCTTATTATTACATATAGCCGAATATCACAGGCAACGCAGAGAATTATATCCTTTTGAGATAATGCGGTTTTTACGGATTTTGGTAGATAATAATATTTCAAAGGAGGAAATAGTTAAAACCGCTATGCCTGCTTTAGGAATTGCTGCAAATGAGAAATTAATGGGACAATATTTGTCACTCACTAATATTAAGCCAACGATAATTAACTTTCTAATTCACAAAAATACTTCTTTAAAGACATGGTTAGTTTTTAATAATATCCAATCAGAAGCTCAGAAAATATTCAGTACGCTTATCTCAAAAACAAAACCCTCTTTAAGCATTTTTGAGGAGATTGTGACAAATCTCAAGGAAACGGCTTTACGAGACAATAAAAATTTATTTGACATTATTGGAGAACTGGGGTTGGATGAACAGTTACAAAACGTTGGCGATTCTCCTCAAAGAAAATTGTCAGAGATACGTGAGATTGTTTTCAAAGCAAGATATCCTGTAATTTCCAAGCATAAAGAAAATATAAAAGAATCTATCGTTAAAATTAAAATGCCACCTCAGGTGAAAATCATTTGGGATAAAACTTTTGAGAGGAAAGAGATAAAAGTTGAATTTTCAATTAACTCAATTGAAGATTTTAAAGTGTGCAGTCGGTTCGTTTCAAGTGAAGATTTCAGGAAACTTAAGAGCGTATATGAAGAGATATGATCTGGGTAAGGTTCATTACAACTGAGAGATAATTATTTAATAGGAATGATAGAATGAGCGATATAATGAGACCAATCTCTTTTAAAAAGCTTATCCAATGGGTTTTTGAAGAATATAAAATTAATAAATCGGTATTTGGTATACCGGAATCGAACTTTTTCAGAAAAGCTGGCAAGAGTTATCTGAGATTATTTGGTGAGACTTGTGAAACTCCTATTGGTCCTGCTGCAGGACCGCATACACAATTGGCACAGAATATCATTGCCGCTTATCTTTGCGGTGGACGTTTTTTTGAATTGAAAACTATACAAAAGTTAGATAAGCTGGAAATTGAGAAACCCTGTATTGAAGCACTGGATGAAGGCTATAATACAGAATGGTCGACCGAATTAAAAGTTTCACAGGCATACGATGAATATCTAAAAGCATGGATGATACTGAATTTGCTTCCAATGTTTTTTAATCTATCAAATTGCGAAGAACGTGGATTTGTTTTTGATATGAGCGTTGGCTACGATCTTGCCGGGATTCAAACACAAAAAATTGATGGTTTTATTGATGGGTTAAGAGATGCATCGAAATTCAAATTTTTTGATGAATACAAATTTATCCTAAAAGGAGAAATTAGGAATTTTGACCATGTTCACAAAAGCTTCCCTGAAAGTGAACTTAGAGATTGTATTGAGAATATTTCGCAGCATGTTTCCAATTCCATCACACTCTCTACAATGCATGGTTGCCCACCAGATGAAATAGAAGCCATTTGCAAATATCTGGTTCAGGAAAAGCATTTGCATACTTTCATAAAATTGAATCCAACCCTTTTGGGTTACGAATATGTGAGAGACATCTTTAATAAAATGGGTTTTGGTTATGTTCAATTAAAGGAAGAATCTTTTACGCATGATTTGCAATATGATGATGCCGTGAAAATGATAGAGAGGCTGAAGAAATTTGCGAGGGATTATAATAGGGAATTTGGCATCAAACTTTCCAATACTCTTCCCGTGAAAAATCAAAAGGGTATACTGCCGGGTGAAGAAATGTATATGTCAGGGAGGTCTTTATTTCCGCTCACAATTAATCTTGCCTCGAGATTAGCATCCGAGTTTGATGGCGATATACACATCTCATATTCCGGCGGGGCTTCGTTCTTCAACATTAGCAAGATTTATGAAACGGGTATCCAGCCCATTACGATGGTAACCGATTTATTGAAACCCGGTGGTTATTTAAGGTTAAAGCAACTTGCAGAGAAATTGGAACCACAATTAAACGAGCATAATACTGGGAATATTAATGTCTCTGAACTGCAGCAACTCGCACAGAGTGCTCTAAATGAAACACATTATTTTAAGAGGAATAAAGTCTATGAAGATCATAAAATTGATAAAGCATTACCATTTATAGATTGTGCTATAGCTCCCTGCGTGGAAAATTGTCCTATTAAGCAAGATGTCCCGGAATATATAAGATTAATTAACGAGGGGAAGTTTGAAGACGCTTTTAAACTGATTATTTCCAGGAATCCTCTGCCGTATATCACAGGCTATATCTGCGATCATAAATGTATGTTGAAGTGTACTCGCTGGTATTATGATGATCCTCTATTGATCAGGGATTTGAAGAGAGTTGCAGCAGAAAAAGGTTATCTATCCTTTATAAAGAAATTCCATGAGAACACTATTGCAACAGGGATAAAAGTTGCAATCATTGGCGCTGGTCCATCGGGACTTTCAGCAGGATATTTTCTTGCAAAGGCTGGGTTTGATGTAACTATTTTTGATAAGAATAGTAAACCCGGTGGGACCGTGAGATATATTATTCCAAATTTTAGAATACCGCACCAGTCAATTATCAATGATATTCAGCTTGTCAAAAAAATGGGTGTGAAATTTGAATTGGGTATTGATAAAATATTTTTCATAAAAAATCTCAAAGAAGAGGGGTATAAATATATTTATCTGGCAATTGGGGCAGGGAAATCAAATACACATAAAATAAGTGGTAACAGTGATAATATTTATGAAGCAATTGAGTTTCTTTCGCAGTTTAATAAAGATATAATTGATTTTTATTTAGGTAGAAAAGTTGCTGTTATTGGCGGTGGTAATTCAGCTATGGACAGCGCAAGAGCTGCTGTAAGGGTCAAGTGTGTTGAAAAGGTTTATATAATTTATCGAAGAACTGAAGAATTTATGCCGGCAGATAGAGAGGAATTCGTTAATGCTTTAGCCGATGGTGTAGTTTTCAGAGAACTTCTTTCACCGGTTGAATTTTTTCAAAACACTATTTTAAAGTGCCAGAAGATGTGGCTCGGTGAGATAGACCCGAGTGGTCGAAGAAGACCTGTCCCGATTGAGAATGAATTTGAGGAAATTCAAGTTGATTCGGTAATTTCTGCGATTGGAGAGCGTGTTGATTCAGATATTCTGTTGAAAAATGGTGTGCTTTTAAATAGCGATGGGAAAATAAAGGTCATTCCAGGTACCAATGAAACAAGTATAAGAAATGTCTTCATCGGCGGTGATGCACTTAGAGGACCTTCGACTGTAATTGAGTCTATAGCGGATGGTAGTAAGGTAGCAAGTGTAATAATTTCAAGAGAGAATATTTGCTTAGAAGGAAATTTTTCGCTTTTGGATTGGGAGAATAAAGAGGAAATAATTGCCAGAGTTGCAATGAAGAAAGGTGTTATTCAACCAGTCGAAAGGCAAATATTACAATCGCAGGAAATAGGACGTGAGGCGAATCGTTGTCTTGAATGTAATTTAATCTGTAATAGATGTGTTGAAGTCTGCCCTAATAGAGCAAACGTTGCAGTGAAAATAAAACATGATTCATTTAAAAATGTTTACCAGATCATTCATATAGACGGACTGTGCAATGAATGCGGGAATTGTGAGACTTTCTGCCCATACAACGGTAAACCTTTTAGAGATAAGCTGACGCTATTTTGGAGTAAAGAAGATTTTGATAATAGTGAAAATTACGGTTTCATTTTAGAAAGCGATTCAGGCGAACCTGCATTTAAGTTGAGATTAAGTTCCGAAATTTACAGCGTTAGATATGACAAGAATGGCAATATTTTATCTGAAATCAAGTTAGAAGACCAGGATGAGTTTCTAAAAGTTGCTAATATTATCTGGGTATTTTATAAAGATTATAAATATATACTTTGGATATTTCAAAATAGAAGATGATATATTATATCCTAATATTTTAGAGTAACTTTAGAGGCGGAAGGGATTTCCCGATATTGTAAAGGATTAATTAAATTGTTGGAAATATTATGAAAAACAAAACATATACCGTGAGAGATTTACCGATAGAAGAGCAATAAATAGAATGAATGCAAAAGAAAAGCTGAGAAGATAATAGATAGAGAAAGTGATAAAAACAGGTAGGAAAAATGTTTAATCCCAAATCTACATACACAAATAAAATAGTAAGGTTGCTTAATAATCTTTTTAGAGTCCTTTGCGTCCTGTCAGTTTTTATTGTTTTCTCATTCACTTTCGCTGCTCAGATAGATACTGTCGAAATTAAAAGCAAAGCGATGTGGAAATCATCTGAAGCGGTGATAGTATTGCCTGAAAAATATTTAAGCGGCAGCGGCAATTTCTCCGTGCTCTATCTCTTACACGGTTGGAGCGGTTGTTATAGAGATTGGAGCAGACATACTGATTTGGGTATATTAGCAGATAAATACGAGATCATCATCGTTTGTCCTGATGGAGGCTATGCTGGCTGGTATATTGATAGTCCTCTGGTTGAAGATTCTCAATACGAAACTTATATTTCAGATGAAGTGGTTGCTTTTGTTGATGAACATTATAGAACAATTGCAGAGAAAGATGGCAGGGTGATTTGTGGTTTGAGTATGGGTGGGCACGGCGCAATTAGTATGCTTGCCAGACATCCTGATATTTATTGTGCTGCCGGGAGTATGAGTGGCATAATGGAATTGACTTCATCAAGTAAGAAATATGGACTTACTGAATTGCTTGGTGATTACAGGACAAATAGAGATAGGTGGAAAAAGAATTCTTGTATTAATTTAGCTAGTAGATTAGCTGAGAAAAATAAAGGAATTATTATTGATTGCGGAGTGGATGATTTTCTCGTTAAGGGTAATAGGAAAATGCACAAGAAACTTCTTAAATTGAAAATAGACCATGATTACTACGAGAGACCGGGAAAACATGGCTGGAACAACTGGACAAATGCTCTGGAATGCCACATTTTATTTTTCAGCAAATTTTTAAAACATGAATGAGTCCACTAAAGAAAGCTACCCGCCTGCTAAAGACCCACCTGCCAGAGCGAAGCGGTGGGTAGGCAAATCACACAAAAATTCTTTTTATAATTTTAATATCCACCGACGGCGGATGTCTTTTCATAGGAATCCTTCGTGATCGACAAAATCAACGTATGTTTTTTAGTGAGTTGTTGTAAAATAAGATTATTTAAGCGGAATCATGAATAGTTGTACAGATTATTTTAGAGAAAAGAGGATTGTTTTATCTATAGTAACAAAATTAAATCAATTTGAGGAATAATATGAAAGCTATGGTTTTAAATGCTATTTGTGATCTAAGGAAAAACAGAACTCCTTTAGAGCTTGTAGATATGCCAAAGCCAGAGCCGGGTGAAAGAGAAATTTTGGTTAAGGTCAATGCATGCGGAGTGTGTCATACCGAATTAGATGAAATTGAAGGGAGAACACCTCCACCTGAATTCCCGGTGGTCCTTGGGCATGAGGTAGTTGGCAAAGTTGAGGAGGCTGGTAGTCTGGCTAATCGTTTTAAGATTGGAGACAGGGCGGGAATTGCGTGGATATTTTCTTCATGTAGGAAATGTAAATTCTGTCTATCAGGAAACGAAAACCTCTGTCAGGACTTTAAAGCAACCGGGAGAGATGCCAATGGAGGTTATGCACAATATATGATAGTACAGGAAGATTTTGCTTATCTCATTCCTGATATTTTTAGTGACATTGAAGCGGCTCCACTTTTATGTGCCGGTGCGATCGGATACCGTTCGTTAAAACTGTCAGGTTTAAAAAATGGTCAGAATCTTGGGCTTACCGGGTTTGGCGCTTCGGCTCATTTAGTATTGAAAATGGTAAGACATAAATATCCTGATACGAATGTCTATGTTTTTGCCAGGAACGAAAAGGAACGAATATTCGCAAAAGAACTTGGAGCAGTGTGGGCAGGTGATACAGAAGAAACTTCTCCTATTAAACTGGATTCTATTATAGATACAACTCCGGTATGGAAACCTATTGTCGAAGCGATGAAAAATCTTGAGCCCGGTGGAAAATTAGTCATAAATGCAATACGTAAAGAGGAAATAGATAAGGAATATTTACTAAAATTAAATTATCCAACTCATCTCTGGATGGAAAAAGAGATAAAAAGTGTTGCTAATGTTGCAAGTGAAGATGTCAGTGAGTTTATTAAATTGGCTGCTGAGATTCCGATTAAACCGGAAGTTCAGGAATATAGTCTGAGGGAAGCCAATAAAGCACTGCTTGAACTTAAAGAACAGAAAATCAGAGGAGCGAAAGTTTTAAAGATTGATTGAATAATTTATTAATGTATTATGTTGTAGGTTATTATCGATATTATGAAGAATTTTTATTATGACTGATGAGTTAGAAATATTAAAGACGATTACAACTCGGTTAGAAAAGGTTAATATTCCTTATATGATTACTGGCTCAATCGCAATGAACTATTATGCTGTTCCTCGGATGACAAGGGATATAGATATTGTAATAGAATTGAATGTTGTAGATGTGGATAAAGTTTTTAATATTTTTAAAGATGATTTTTATATAGATCAAAAAATGATTGATAATGCAATTAGCGAAGAAGGTATATTCAATATTATTCATAATGAGAAATTAATCAAGATAGATTTCATAATTCGTAAAAGTTCTGAATACCGTAAGTTAGAATTCAATCGGCGACTGCCTATTGATATCGTCGGAATTAAAATGTGGCTGGTTTCGCCTGAGGATCTAGTTATTTCTAAGATAATTTGGGCAAAAGATAATATGTCGGAATTACAAGTAAATGACATTGATAATCTATTAAATGCGGTAAGAGATATTGATAGGCGATATATTGAAAAATGGGTGACTCTTTTAGGTTTAAAAAATGTATATAGAAGATTAAAGTTATGAAAGATACAGATTTTGTAATTGAAGAGCGGTTCAGAGAGATGATGATGAGAAAGAGTGGTGAGGAACGTATGTTGATGGGGTTTTCTATGTATGAAACTGCTAAACAGTTTGTAGTAAGTTCAATTAAGAATAACAATCCAAATATTTCATTATCAGAATTGCGCCAGGAAATATTTCTGAGATTTTATGGAAATGACTTCAATAAAATTAATAAAGAGAAAGTTATAATATATCTAAACCAACGTTTTACTGGGGAGATATATTAGATGAATTACACAAAATCACTACAGGGAAAACATCTAATTACAACACAGGATTGGGGAAAAGGAGAATTAGATACTGTCCTTGGACTTGCGAAGGAAATGAAAAAGGATCGTTTTCATCACCCGTTAAGTAAATCTCTAGAAAATAAAAGTTTCTTTATGTTTTTTTTCAATCCATCAGTAAGGACCAGGCAATCATTTGAAGTTGCAGCTACAGAATTAGGTGGGCATGCTCTGTTTCTAGAGCCCAAATCCATGAGACTTAAAACGGCAACAACTGCTGGAGAAACAATTGAAGATGCTACCAGGGTAATGTCAAGATATGCCTGTGGTTTGGGCATAAGAATACTTGAGGATAAAATTCCGCATTATGGGGCAGGAGAAGATCTGATTCGGGAGTATGCTCAATATTCAGATATTCCGGTTGTATCCATGGCGCACGATAAATACCATCCATGTCAGGGATTAGCTGACATCATTAGTATTCAGGAGCATTTAGGCGAACTTAGAGGTAAAAAAACTTTATTAATATGGGGACACGGTGCTCTTGCCCGTTCATGGTGTTCTGTTCAAGAATATTTATTGATTGCTTCACGGTATGGTATGTCTATTAATCTTGCCTATCCTGAGGGTTATGATTTAGACCCGGAGGTGATTGAGCAAACAAAAAAGAATTGTGAGCAGAATTCCCAGGAATTTAATATCACGAATGATGTGAAAGAGGGATATGATGGTGTTAATGTTGTCTATTCAAGAAACTGGATGAGTCCGCAGGCGTATAGAAATAATAAATTGCATAAAGAGGAAGAGATAGAAAAAGCTTTAAAGTTTAAGGAATGGATATGTAATAAAGAAAAAATGAAATTAACAAATGATGCGTTGTTTACTCATCCAATGCCTATTGATAGGGGAAATGAGGTTACGGATGAGGTAGCGTCAAGTTCTCGTTCTATTATATACGATGTTGCAGAAAACAGACTTCATGTTCAAAAGGCGGTGATGGCGCTGACAATGGGTGAGTATTGAAGAATTAAAACCCGTTTTTCCCAACAGGACGTCTTCGATGCGCGAAGCCAAATGGGTTTTAAAAAAAAAGGATAGAATAAATATGAATAAACACCGGATAAGAATATTTGCATTAGGTGGAAATGAAGTATCCCCAATTGATATTAAAGATGAAGATGGGAATCCAGTAAGGGCTGATATTCCTATGCAGTGGCAAAGGACAGCGGATACATGTAAAGAAATAGCCAATATTATTGAGGAGTTCCCGGAGGATTCCTTTATAATAACGCATGGTAATGGTCCGCAGGTTGGGAACATTTTATTAAGAGCCGAACACTCTTTGGATATACTACCACCTTTACCTTTAGATATATGCGGGGCTGATAGTCAGGGTGCAATGGGTTACATGATTGGACAACTTTTAGACAATGAATTAAGAACAAGAGATATAAAGAGGAACGTTGATACTATTGTAACACAGGTAGTGGTTGACAAAAACGACCCCAATTTTAAAGACCCGACCAAATTTATTGGACCTGCTTTTACTAAAATAGAAGCATTGGAAAGAAAAGAAAAAGCCGGCTGGATCGTAAAACTTTATAAGAAAGACCTACAGGGGAGCGAAATATGGCGGAGAGTCGTACCTTCTCCCCAACCCATTGATATTGTAGAAATTGGTCTGGTTCAATCTGCTTTGGAAAAAGGGATTATACCTATTACTGTTGGTGGCGGTGGTATCCCGGTTATAGAAGTTGAGGCAGATAATAGAGGAGTTTACAAATGTAATTATGACATAAAGTATCAAGATGAAAGAGATTTGAAAATATTCACTGGTGTTGAAGCTGTTATTGATAAAGACCTTGCATCTGCGCTTCTTGGAATATTATTAATGCAGAGGTATAAACGATGTGGCGAGAATGTTGATGTAATGTTGACGATTTTTACAGCAGAAGATGGAGTGAAATTGAATTATCAAAAACCAGATGAAAAAGATTTAAGGTTGGTTACTCTCGATGAATTAAAAGAATACTATAGAGAAGGTCATTTTCCTCCGGGAAGTATGGGACCCAAAATCAAAGCTGTTATTAATTTTATTGAAGGTGGCGGCGAGAGAGCCTACATCTCACTTACTAAGAAATATAAACAAACAATCAAGGGTAAAGCAGGAACAACTGTTGTTAAATACAGAATGGAACGAAACCGTAAGCAATGAGATTTTATTAAGAGACGTTAAGTTTTAATATTGTGGAAAATGTTATTGTGAGAAATTAAGTACTAAAGTGGATTTAAGATTGATGATAAAAATGGAAAATTAATAATAGACAATGTTAAATAATCTTTATAGGAGAGCAAATGAAATCTAACGAATTTTTAGGAAGAGATTGGATTGATGCCGAATTGGATTACACAAAAGAGGAATGGGAGACCTTAATTGATGTGGCACTTTTTTTAAAACGTCGACATGCCATGAATGAAGATCAAAGTAATATTCTAAAAGGCAAAACTTTATTTACAATGTTTTTTAATCAATCACTGAGAACTCGTAGTACTTTTGCAGCTGGGATTCAGCAATTAGGTGGTATTCATGTGGATTTGGAACCCGGAAAAACATATACTCCGGTAAGGAAAGGTTTTGATATTCCTTATAAAACAGAAAGAATTTCTGATGTTGCGAGAATGTTAAGCCGGGTTGGGGATGCCATAGCTATACGTATGTACGGTCCTCCAGCTTACTGGATATATGGATTTGCAAATGCTACAATAAAGGAATTTGCAGAACATTCCGAAATCCCCATCATTAATATGGAATGTGATAAATACCATCCGACACAGGCTCTGGCTGACATCATTACTATCAAAGAAAAATTTGGAACGTTTAAGGGGGTGAACATCACAATGTCCTGGGCTTATTCAGGTTCTATCGAAAAGCCGAGAGCTGTGCCTCAAAGCGTCGTACTTGCTGCAACTAAAATGGGCATGAATGTAACTTTAGCGCATCCTGAAGGGTTTGAATTAGACCCTGAAATCATTAAGGCTTGTCAGAGTTTTTCTGAGCAGACGAATGGTTCATTCAAGATAATCAATGATTTTGAAGAAAGTTTTAGAGGCGCAGATATTGTCTATCCTAAATCCTGGGGCGCTGCTTCCTGTTTCAATTATACTGATGAGAACGGGAATACCATTAAAGAACAGAACCATGATGAAGCAGAGAAATTGAACAATGCCAGTAAAAATTGGATGACTACAGAGAAGCAGATGCGATTAGTTAATAACAATGGTGTCTATATGCACTGTCTCCCGGCTGATAGAGGGCAGGAAGTAACCGATGAAGTGATTGACGGTCCAAAATCTGTAGTTATTGATGAAGCGGAGAATAGGTTGCATGCTCACAAGGCTATTATGGCAATGATTATGGGAGGAAGACTGTAGGATTGTAGATTGACGATTGCAGATTGACGATTTACGATTGTTGATTTATGATTTTTAGTAGGAAAAGTTTATGAATTCCAATTACAAATGCATTGATTGTGGCGCTGAATATTCATCGGATAGGATTATTTACCTCTGTCCAAAATGTGAGAAAGAGCAAAAACCTGATGAATTTCAGAAAGGTGTTCTTCAAACCAAATTAGATCCGGTCTATCTCAAATCCTTATCCAGAAAAACTGGGATTAGTCCCGATGACTTCTCTGTTTATAAAACGACCCATTCAAACGCCTATCCGGTTG
The DNA here is from genome assembly GCA_016782645.1 of Fidelibacterota bacterium. GTDB lineage: Bacteria > Fidelibacterota > UBA2242 > UBA2242 > UBA2242 > BS750m-G69. Next base: position 25,265 of record JADHYC010000010.1, read on the forward strand.
GAAATACGCCACTTATTTCGCCTGAAAGTTTGAGACAGAAAACTGGGTTTAAACATCTTTATTTTAAAAATGACAGTACAAATCCATCAGGTTCATTGAAGGATAGAGCTTCGAAACTCGTTGCAGCTCAGGCGATGCACTTTAAAGAAAAGGTTATTGCACTTGCTTCGACTGGTAATGCTGGTTCTGCAATGGCTTGTGCTGGTGCTGCTTACGGTTTGGATGTTGTACTTTTTATACCGGAAAGTGCCCCGAAAGCAAAATTGATTCAATCACTGTTATATGGTGCTAAAGTGATTCCGATTAAAGGCACTTATGATGATGCATTTAAACTTTCGATAGAATTCACAAATATGTATGGTGGGATAAACCGAAACACTGCCTATAATCCTCTAACAATAGAGGGCAAAAAAACGGTTTCAATTGAAATTTATAATCAGTTGAAATGCAACCCTCCTGATATTGTCTATTTACCTGTTGGTGATGGCGTAATATATTCCGGTGTTTACAAAGGATTTACGGATTTACGAGAAGCTGGACTTATCGAAAATATACCTCAAATTGTAGGTGTTCAATCAGCAGGTAGTAATGCCATATCCAGGGCATTTCACACTGGGGAAATGGAAGTACTCGAATCAGTAATCACAATAGCAGACTCTATTTCCGTCGTTTCACCTGCATGTGGTAGAATGGCGGTTGAATATTTAAAGAGTTGCAAAGGTTGGACAACAGAAGTGACTGATGACGAAATTTCCAAAGCACAATTACAACTTTGCAGTGATTCGGGAATCTTTGTAGAGCCGGCAGCTGCAGCATCGTGGGCTGGATTTTTAAAAGACAGTGCTAAACTGGATAAAGATAGAACAATTGTTGTTCTTCTAACAGGTATTGGCTTTAAAGATATGAAAGCAGTGGAAAATATTGTGCCAATTCCTGATTCAATTAAGCCCGAAATAAAAGAGGTTGAAGAGTTATTTTGAATATCGAAGCGATTGTACTTGCAGCAGGCAAGTCCAGCAGGATGACTGGATTTAAACAACTACTCCCATTTGGAAATTCTACGATCATTGAGACTATCATAGAAAATGCACTTTCCGTCACAGAAAAGGTGGTTGTTGTTGTAGGATATTATAGCAATAGAATAATAAATTTAAAAAATTGGAATGATAGGATTCTGTTCGTAAAAAATCCAAATCCTGAATTTGGAATGTTTTCTTCAGCAAAGGTTGGTGTAAAAGAAACTACCTCCCCGAGATTTTTCATAGTGTTAGGCGATCAGCCGCAGGTTTCAATGAAAGTCTATAAACAGTTGTTAGAAGTCACTAATGCCGATGTAGTTTCGCCAAGATATAATAAAACATCTGCTCATCCGGTACTGTTATCAGAAGCCGTAAGAATACGTATTTTGCAAGCAGATGAAAAAGACAGTTCAGTTACTTTAAGGACCATTTTATCAGAATTTGAGCATAAATATATAGAAGTAAATGATGAATGGATTTTATGGAATATTAATACCGATGAGCAGTACAGGGAAATGTTAAAAAGAATGGATATAGAAAGTTGATTTTGCCGATTTTCTATTTTTGGATAAATTCTAAACAATAAGGAAATTATTAAGGGTAATTATGGACATTTTTAAAGAAATCATTGCTATTACGGATTCTGGAACTCCTTGTGTTCTTGTCACAGTTATTAAGACCATAGGTGCTTCACCAGGGAAAAAATCCTTCAAAATGGTTGTTCTGCCAGATGGGAAAACAATAGGAACAGTTGGAGGAGGCGATGTTGAACGAATGGCTTTGCAAGAAGCGCTTAAAGTCCTGAAGAGTGAAATTCCTATATTAAAGGAATATGATCTTGATAGACTGAAGATGGAGTGTGGCGGAAGCATTTCACTGTTTTACGATTTCATTCCACCAGAACGCCAATTGCTAATTTTCGGTGGAGGACACATAGGGCATGCGCTTTATAGGATTGCAAGGAATGTTTCATTTTATACGAGAGTTTATGACGATAGAGAAAGTTTAAAGTCAAAATTTGACGCACTAGATTTTGTTCTCTGCAATTTTGAATGTTTACCACTTGAAAAACTCCCCCAATCTAATGTCTTTGTAGCTATTATGACCTATAATCACATTTATGATTATGCAATTTTAAAACAAGTTTTGAAATGTGGGAAATCTTTTAAATATATTGGCTTAATTGGATCAAATAAAAAAGTTGAGGCTGCTTATAAAAAATTGCTTAAGGAGGGAATTAATATACCTGACAATCTATATGCGCCGATCGGATTGGATATTGGAGCAAAAACCGCTGAAGAGATAGCAGTAGCAATAATGGGAGAGATCATCGGCGTAGCAAATAAAAAAGAAGTTGATTCTTTAAGAAAATTAATTACCCGCAAAACACACGAAAAACGCTAAAAGTATTTGTAGAAAGAATTTATCATTTTAGCGTGTTTCGTGGGAAAAGAGAAAGTTGTTATTTAAATGGGATATGTAGGAAAAAGTGTTTCAAGAGTTGATGCTGCTGACAAGATTCGGGGTAAAGCGAAGTACATTGACGATTTAACCTTTCCGGATATGTTAGTTGGGATAACCATTCGTTCTACAAGGCAGCGTGCTCGCATTGTTGACATTAAAATACCCGAATTGCCCGAGAATATAGTTACTTTTTCTGCTGATGAAATCCCCGGTGATAATTATGTAGCGCTTTTTAAAGAAGACCAGCCGTTCTTAGCAAATGGTATTGTACAGTATATAGGTGAGCCTGTACTTTTACTTGCAGGTCCAGATAAAAATATACTCCGTGAAGTTGAAGAGAGAATTGAGATCAAGTATGAGGATATTCCGGCGATTAATACTATTGAAGAAGCGCTGTCCGGCAAATTCCCTCCAATTTATGGCGATGAAAATATTTACAAAAGATATGGCTATGTAAAAGGCGATCCGGATTCCATTTTTAAGGAGAAAGGGAAAAGTAAAAAGTATAAAATATTTAGTGGCACTTATAAAACAGGCTATCAGGAACATGTCTATCTGGAAACTCAGGGTGTAATTGCAATGCTGTATGGAAATGGCGTGAAGGTATTAGGTTCTCTGCAATGTCCTTTTTATATCAATAGGGCTTTGGCAATTGGATTGGGACTTAAGCCTGACGATGTTGTAATAGAGCAGGTTTGTACAGGGGGCGCATTTGGCGGAAAGGAAGAATTTCCTTCATTAATGGCAGGGCATGCTGCGTTTCTTGCATTAAAAACTGGAAAACCGGTTAAGATGATCTATGACCGCCAGGAAGATCTTTTGGTTACTACTAAACGTCATCCCTCAAAAACAATCCAAAGAATTGCATTCGATTCTGATAATAGAATTGCAGCTATAGAAACTGATTTCACTCTTGATGGAGGAGCACACAGCACTTTATCAGAAGTAGTATTAGCACGAGGAGCGCTGGCTGCAACAGGAGTCTATCGCTGTGTGAACTCTAAACTATCAAGTCGGGCGGTCAGTACAAATAATGTTCCCTCCGGGGCTTTCAGAGGTTTTGGTGCGCCGCAAGCTTTTTTCGCCATTGAACAGTCAATCAACCATTCAGCAAATAAGTTGGGTTTAAATCCTTACAATTTGCGAAAAATAAACATATTGAGAAAAGGTGACCGTACAACCACAGGACAGTTACTTAGCGAATCAACCGGCTTGGAGAAGGTCTTGGATGCAGTTGAAAAAGCAGCTGATTTTAGAAAGAAATATGAATCTTATAAAAATAAAAAAACCGATGATAAACCGTTAAAAGGGATAGGTATTTCCTCATTTTTCCACGGAATCGGATTTACAGGCAAGGGAGAAGAAATAATAAAAGCGACAGCTGCGGTTGAATATTCTGTAAAGGATGGTGCCGTCATCAAAATCAGCACAGTGGAAATGGGGCAGGGAATGAGTACAGTTATAAGGCAAATTGGAGCGGATTCTTTACAGCTTCCGATTTCTGAAATTCATATCTCTGCACCCGATACTTCAAGAGTTCCCAATTCAGGTCCAACAGTTGCATCAAGAACAACAACAATTGTGGGTGGATTGGTATATCAGTGCTGTATGGAATTGAGAGAAAAAGTCAACGCAAAAGAATTTTCCAGTGATTTTTCTTCTTCGGCGAAAGAGAATTTGGATGAGGAAGAAGTTATTTCATCTACGAAAAGTTATAAAGTTCCGAAGGATGTTCACTGGGATAACGATAATTTTATTGGAAGTGCATATCCTGCTTATTCGTGGGCAGCGGTAGTTGTAGAGGTCGAAGTTGATCCGATAACTTTCGAGGTTTCTGTAGAGAAGATCACAGCAGCAAATGACATTGGTAAAGCCATTAATCCGGTTTTAGTAGAAGGGCAGATAGAAGGCGGTTCACTTCAGGGGTTAGGTTATGCTTCGACGGAGGTGATGACGATAACTAATGGTAAAATTAATAATCATAGCTTAACTGATTATATAATTCCAACATCGCTTGATACTCCGGAGATTGATTCAATTATCATTGAAGAAAGTTACTCACGCGGACCTTTTGGAGCGAAGGGTGTTGGTGAACAGCCGCTGGTTGGAGTTCCACCAGCTTATGTGGGAGCAGTGGAAAATGCACTTGGCGTGGAATTTTTTGAGATTCCGCTGACTCCGGAGAAAATCTATCTTAAATTAAAAAACGCTAACCGCAGAGTTCGCAGAGAATGCTGAGAATATAGACAAGTCTCTACAATAATTAGGATTAGCATTCTTTATAGACAACAAAAATATGAGCGTTTTCCCAAACATTTTTTTAATTTTCTCTCTCTGCGGTCTCAGCGTCCTCTGCGGTAAGAAAAGTGAGGAAGTTTTGAAGATTATAGTTAATGGAATTGAATATCTTCCAACCGTTTCCCCAACAATGAGGTTGCTTGATTATCTAAGAAAAGAATTAAAACTAACCGGTACAAAAGAGGGCTGTGGCGAAGGCGAATGTGGTGCGTGCTCTGTTCTTATAGATGGCAAATTAGTTAACTCGTGCATGGTCTTATTGGGGCAGGTTGATGGAAAAGAGATAACGACAATTGAAGGTGTGAACGATTCTACATTGTTCAAAGCATTTGAAGAAACAGGGGCGGTGCAGTGCGGATTTTGCACGCCGGGAATGATTATGGCGGCAATTGCTCTGTTAAGAAAAAATCCAAATCCATCTGTTTATGAAATTAAAGAAGCAATTTCCGGAAATCTCTGCCGCTGTACAGGGTATAAGAAAATTGTGGAGGCAATTGAGAGAGTAAAACGTAAGTAGTAATGAGTAATGAGTGATTATTGAAAGGAAAATGTAAAAAAATAAGTAGAGAAAAGTGAAGTTAAGAGGTCATAAAGATTTAGAAGTTTGGAAAATAAGTGTGGATTTGGCGGTAGATATTTATAAGATGACTAAAAATTTTCCAAAAGAGGAAACGTATGGATTAATTTCTCAGATGAGAAGATCGGCGGTATCAATTCCCAGTAATATTGCAGAAGGTGCTGCTCGAAAACATAAAAAAGAGTTTATTCAATTCCTTTATATTGGACTTGGTTCATTATCTGAAGCTGAAACCCAGATAATTCTTGCAGAAAGGCTTGGATACATAAGTGATACTTCAGAACTCTATGAAAAGATTTCATCTATTAAAAAGATGTTAAACAGATTAATTGCTCACCTTGAGAATAAGAAATGAATTATGATGTCGAACACTCTTTACTCCTTACTTATTACTTATCACTTTTTACTCCTTACTTATTACTTGCTTTCCTTAAAGTGCAAAATTCCGATTGGGAGTGATAAAAGTGTGGTATGAATCTTTAGCTTTTGAGAATCCGAAAACTGTACAAGAAGCATTAGAGTGTCTGGCAACTGATGGTGCGGAAGTCATTGCCGGAGGTACGGATAAACTCGTTCAGCTAAGAGAAAAGAAAAAAAGTATTAAAAAAATAGTCAATATCGGAGATATAAAATCTCTTAAAAAGATAAAAAAAAATGGTAATACTCTGACAATTGGGGCATGTATAACATATTCGGAGTTTCTTGAACTTGCTTCTGAAAATTTACCTCTATTGACAGATGCTGTGAAGCAAATCGCTTCTCCTTCAATACGAAATATTGCTACTTTTGGGGGAAATATTGTAAACGCATCTCCAGCTGGTGATACTTTGCCGGTATTATATGCTTTTGATGCGGAACAGCTTTTAGAGTCATTGCATGGTAAAAGAGTTGTAAAAATAAATGATTTTATTACAGGTCCAGGAGAAACAATATTGAACAATGGTGAACTGCTCACCGAAATTCGAATAAACATTCCGTCATTCACTTATTACTATCGAAAATTCGGTCCGCGCAAAGCATTAGCACTTTCGAAAGTCTCTTTTTGCGGAGTTCACCTGACTGATTCCGATGAAATCCGACTGGCTTATGGCGCAGTGGGTCCTGCTGTTATAAGGGCTTATGAAGCAGAGGAATTGTATAAAAAAGGTCAAAAAGATAAAATCCCCGATTTGATAGAAAAATTAGTTCAGCCTATAAATGATCAGCGTTCTACTGCGGAGTACCGGAGATATCTGTGTGTGGAGATGACGAGGGAGTTTTTAAAAAAGATTCAATAGTATAGGATAAGAGCTAATATAACTTCTTTCTCTAAAATTTTACCTTTTTTAAGCGTACACATGTGTTATAATTCCAAAAGCAGACAGTTTTGTCTATTAATGGAAATTTAATTTTTAAAATTCTATCAAGTAGGTTCTATTTTAAGCAAACAATTATGATATAGATCTTTTACTCTAGCAGATATTTACTTTTATACTCTGGTATCTCAACACTCCATCCAAATTTCGATCTGATTCTATCTGCTAATGCTCTGGATTGATCAGATTCGCCATGGACTATAAAAACTTTCCTGGGTGGAGAGTTGAAGTTGGAAAGCCAGGCAAGCGCTTCATTGTAATCAGCATGAGCAGAAAAACCGCTGATTTTTTCTACTTTTGCATTGATAGGTACATAACGTCCGTGAATTTTTACATTTTCGGCACTGTTAAGAATTGTTCTGCCGCGTGTTCCTTCAGCTTGATAGCCGATAAATAGAACGGTGTTTTTCGGACTTGGAAGTCTATGAAACAGATGATGCAAAATCCGTCCGCCGGTTACCATTCCACTTGCTGAAATAATAATGGCTTTACTCTTTATATTATTCAGAGCCATTGATTGTTCTCGCGTGCGAGCGAATTGAAGTTTTGCTGTTTTTAGTATATCCCTGCCGCTAAGGGCTATTACTTTTGATTCTAAATCGTGATCTTTTTTGTTTTTCTCGAAGATTTTGGTTGCATTAATAGCCATAGGGCTGTCTACGTAAACAGATATTTTGGGAATAGCGTTCTCCTCTTCAAGTTCTCGTATTGTGAAGAGCAATTCCTGGGTACGACCTACGGCAAAAGAAGGAATTATAAGGACACCGCCTCTTTCTACACTTTCATTTATCACTGTGGCAAGTTCACTTTTAGTATCTTTATCGCCATGAAGCCGATCGCCGTATGTTGATTCGATGACAAGATAATCAGTGCTAAAAACAGTATGAGGATCTCGAAGAATCGGCTGTGCCGGTCTTCCTAAGTCGCCTGAAAAAAGAACCCTTCTTCTTTCTCCATTTACTTCGATTCGAAGATCAACAAAAGCTGAACCAAGTATGTGTCCTGCATCTTTAAAAGTTAATTCGATATCAGATGAAAGAGATATTGTTTTTCCATAGGGTATGGGTGTGAATAAACTCAAGGCATCTTTGGCGTCATTAATTGTGTATAGAGGCAGTGCTGGCGAATGTTTAGTGAATTTCATTTTATTAGCATATTTAGCATCTTCTTCTTGCAGATGTGCTGAGTCAGGCAGCATTACTGAACAGAGATCAGATGTTGCAGTAGTAGAATATACAGGGCCGTAGAAGCCATTTTTCACAAGGCGAGGAAGATAACCGGTATGATCAATGTGAGCGTGAGTTAGAATAGCTGCATCGATTTCTGAGGGTAAAATAGGAAAAGGATCCCAGTTCCTCAGTCTTAATTTCTTTAATCCTTGAAACAGGCCGCAATCAATTAAATATTTTTTATTTCCTGTTTCAAGAAGGAATCGTGATCCTGTTACCGTTCCAGTTGCACCAAAGAATGAGAGATTTACCATGATAGCTCCATGTATATTTGATTATTATTCTTTTGGTTAGATGGATTTTATTTAAGATAAACAATTCTATCTACTAATTTCCTGTTTGGAAGATTAACAGTGAATAAATACACTCCCGAAGATACTTTTGCCCCTGTACTGTTTTTTCCATTCCACATGAGATTAATTGAATTATAGTTTGATATATTGTCATATTCAAATGTTTTTATTATTTGCCCAAGATAATTGTATATCGAAACATTGAAGTCTTGAGGATAGGGTAGTTTCAATTGAAAATTTACCCGGTCATTAAAGGGGTTCGGGTACCCATGACTCAAAGCTGCTTTTGTTGGTAAAGACGCAATCTCATGGGAAATGCCTGTACATTGAAATTCAAAAAAAGTTGCAATGCGTCTAATGATCTCTTTTTTTACTGGATTATCTATTATTGTTTCCCACGGAAAACTCAGGTAAACAAGTTTCCCGGGATGTGTTCCATCCGGGAAGACTCCTTCATATTGGATACCGGCAAAAAGTGTAGATGAATATTTTAAACAGGCAGATGACCCGTTTATAGAATTAATGACATCGGGATAATCTTCTTCGTAAATGCCTTGACTTCCATCATCAAATTGAAAAGAGAGTCCATCGAAAATCGAGCCTGTAATTCCCTGAACATTATTAATTCCTGAGTTATCTTGATTGTAGTCTGCTTTTAAATAGTTGTGTAAAAATTGTTCATCAGCCGGAGTTGTCCCTGATGAGCTATTATCCTGATCCAAATCCCATGCTATTTCAGAACCGCTAACAAATAGCTGTCCGCCATTTTTGAGATATGATTTTACTATGTTTTGTTCTGTGTTTGAAAAAGTTTCATCGTGTGTACTCTCATCTCCTAAAATCCAAAAGACAGCTTTGTAATCGTTTAGATAAATTTCCCCATTGATTATTGTTTCATTTGACACAGTCTCAAAAGAAACCCCTGCTTCGTAAAGTACTTCTCCCATCCATTGAGCAAATGGGTGGTAAGGAAGATGCCAGCTTCCGGAAGATTCTATTCGGTCAAATCCGTCAACTATTAAAACTTTGTCAGTAGCTTGAGTATTGTTATAAAATCCGTAAACGTCGGTCTGAATACTCTCTATAGATTCTTTGGATACATTTAAAGACTTTAATCTGAAGTAATTTGGCAGAGAGTTCACAAGATCAGTGGTGCAATATGTCTGATCGATGCTAAAAACGGAATCGGGGTACAATTCCTCCCAGCCACTCTCATCAATCTGTCGTTCAATTATTACTCCGTCTGTATTATCCAGAGATTGGAATATCCAATGTATTCTACCGGAATCGCTTTGCGTTGTAGATAAAAGGACAGGCGGTTCCGGGGGAACCAATACGCCTTCCATGTGAATGTAATATCTTGGAGTATAATTGGAAAGATTTGAAAGAGTGTATGATGAATAATCTACTTTCCAACCTGTGCTGGATCCAGCCGCTTCAACTGCGAGTATCGTGCCGTTCGGATTTGTGCATATCGCTAACCTAACATGTCCATGTTTGTGAATAGCATCTCCGGGTTTTAAATCATCCCATGAAGAATAAGGCAAGGTAATTGGTCCCCAAGCTGGATCATCCATCATCCTTGTACTATAGTGCATTGTTAGTTTCCAGCATCTGCAGACGAATCCCGAGCAATCTACGCCGCGGGCATAACTACTAACCCCGGCAGTGTGAATATCTCCTGCATATTTACCTGTCGTCATGCCGTCATCGTATTCTGGGAGAGTATTGAATCCACCCCATTTATATGGGATTTTAGCATTATTTCCAATATGAATCCAGTCTGGAGTCTGAACCAGATCTCCATCAGGCGCCTGTACTACGCCGTTTGTTATATTTGCTTCTGTGCATGTCCATTGATGCTGCACATAAGAGTCTCCGATTGTTAATGACTCTTCTCTTGTAACTGATTGTTTTGAATCGTCTTGCTTTATTTCGTCTCCTTGAAACTCACTTTCTTCAAGATCGTTGTAATGCAGATGCTTTTGAAAAGGTTCAGGATATTTTCCATCAAGAGGAACAGAGAATGAATCCGGGAATTCCCATTTCAATATATGGATTCCATCTTGAGATGAAATAAGGTGGTAGAGTTTTCCCTCCGGGGTTAATTCAAAATCACGAAATATAGAGGAATAGTAGTGAATGGGTACATGAATAATCGCTAAATGACTACCTTTATCATTTATTACCCAGATTTCTCTTTTTACTTTAAGAGGTATATCCTGCAGTATTAAATCAATGTCTAAGAAAATACGATTTTTCAGGTCAACACCGATCAATCTTATACAGCCTAAATTTTTTGACTCAATTGGAATATCAATTTTTATAATTTCTATAAAGTTGCTATCTTTAATTGTTATCGAAGCAATAGCACGGGAGATTTTTTTTATCTCGTAATATTTATCGAATTGTTCAATTCCCTTTTGTGGGTGTCTGATAATTTTATTATTTGATATATGCGATGTTGTACCGTTATCATTGAAAATGAGAAGGTCATTATTTTGTAATGAGATTCTTTTAATTAAAGGTAATGGAGATTCAGGGCGAAGCGTAAGAGTGAGTTTGTTGTTTTTGAATGACCACACAGAGTTGTCAACTAAACAAATATATTCAGTGTCGGACTTTATTGCAAAGTCCTTTGCTCCGGTTGGGGCGTACAGGCTTTTTTGTAAAACATTATTGCTGAAAGACTTAATAGATTGATTGACGGGGTCGAGTACCCAAATTGTGTCTTTCTGAATACGAAGATTTTGTGGACCACATTTGCCATCAGGTGCAGTAAAATATCTTACATTGTTGAGAGAATCCTCTCCCCACGGCACGAAAAGTACTTCAGTTGGTGAAAATGACTGAGCAAAAACGTTGATGAAACTTACGAGAATTAATAATATTATTCGCAAAGTAAATCCTTTCCTGATCTATTATTAAATACCGTTGAATATTAGTAAGAAACACCGAGAATTACAATTTATGAGTCATAATATCCGTAGGCACCAAGGGGCTCTGAAGAAGTTCCCTCGTGAAAAAAGTTAGTTGCGAGTATCATACAATACAATATATTTCAAGCACATTTTCTTTTTTTAATCTTTTGCCATTAGGGATATTCGAGATAAGCAGACTCTTTTATTATGAATCTAAAGTTATCTTCAGTAGGAAGATATATTAGAATTCTACAGATTATGATGTTAAGTCTAAAATAACTTTTTGCCTTCTAGATTTCGGCGATACGATCTATCCGCAATGGGTGCGATGATAGGTTTTATGGTAATTATGATACTTGACGTAGCGTTTAGTTAATTCTGTTAGATAACAAACATATAAAGGATTGACTTTATAAACAGAATTATAATCGTATATCTTTCAAATGTATCTCTTTTCTTGGTATATTTCGCTGTGTTTATGATTATACGGTGTCGAATCAAAAGAATTACCCTGCTAGAATTACTTCGGAGATGTTTACTCCCCGTCTGCCTTGCCCGCGTCCGGCAGGCGTGTCATCCGTATTCAATTGTCATATGTATGCTATAAATGAAAGGATAATATCAAAATGAAGAAAATTGGGTTAAAGACTATCTTATTTACTCTTGTTTTTTTTGGTTTTACTTATATGTTGCTGGTTTTTACAAATCGTGCTGGAAGAGTTCCTTATATTTTTGCAGGGTGTATTTTGCTTGTTCTTGGGATTTACCTGTTTTACAAATCACAAAGAATAGAAGAAAATATGTTTCTTAGCAATCTATTAGCAATTTTCAGCGGTATATCTTTTTGGGGATTCTTTGGTGAATTTATGGAGAATGCGGATTTGTATATCAAAGATGCAACTGTAGAAATTGCGCATTGGAATTTTCTGCCGATTTTACTTTTTGTGATATTTCTTTTTCTTTATTTAAGAAAATATCTATCAACTCCCATTCAATTCTCATTAGTAAGTTTTCTTTTAATCTGGACATTACATTACATAATGATTTTTCAGTTTGAAGTTCTATCGCGAACACATATTTCTACATATTTTATGTGCGGAGTATTTGTACTGCTATTAGGATTTTCTATTTATAAGATTAAAGTAAGTGAAGAAATCAATTCAAAAATGTTCTGGTCATATCTTGTACTTTTAACTGCCTGGTCAATTTTAGAATACATCTGGGGTTGGCGTCTTATTTCGGGACCTTATTCAATCTGATTTCTGAATGTATTTAGCCACAAAAGCACACAAAAGGCACAAAATAATTATGGGTATAGATTTAGTTATAAAGTAATAAATTCTGTCGCGTTTTAACTTGATAAATCTAAGGTGGGCACTTTATGAAAGTCTGGTTTTCCCTTCTATCTAAAAATCAGAAAATATGGATGGTCGTAACAATTGCAGTGTGTTTGTGTATTGTTCTTATTGGTTTTGTATTTGAGCAAAGTAATGAGGCTGAGGCAATAGAAATAAAATTGGATATGTCCTTAAAATCTGCTGCAATTAAACTGGATATAACTGGAAAATCAATAGCAAGAGAACTCTCTTTACCCCTTGACATAAAGAAATCACAGTCTTTTAGAGAATTGGGAGTGACGAAGGAGCAACTTGACAACGCAGGGCACCATATTCAATCACACTCTCCCAAAAAAGTGAAATACTATATTTTTGTTAGTTTGACTTTGTTTGGTCTTGTTTTTCTGACAAGAATTGGACGTCCTGATGGTACATCAGCGAAGAAGGATAGGTATTTATGGTACCCCCGTGTTTTTTATATTATAACCCTTTTACTTGCTGTTTTGTTTGCCGGTTTTGCACTTGGTAAATCTCCAAATCCAATTGAGAGTTTTGTCAAAGTATTCAAATCAATGGTTGGGCTTTATCCAGACCCTGTTAATAAGGTGCTTGTTTTCGTTTTTTTTAGTGTACTTGCAATTCTAGGTAATAAACTGATCTGCGGCTGGGCTTGTCCTTTTGGCGCCCTCCAGGAATTACTGTATGATAACTGCTTGACAAGAAAAATCCCGCGATTTAAGGTTCCATTTATTATATCTAATACAATCAGGTCATTACTTTTTATAACAATGATAGTACTTCTATTTGGTATTATAGGTGGGAAGAAAGGTTATGTGATCTATCACTATGTTAACCCATTTAATCTTTTCAATTTTGATTTTGATGAGCTTTCTATAATAGTGACATTGGTAGGTGTGTTTATAGCTGGACTGTTTATCTATCGTCCGTTTTGCCAGTTTATATGTCCTTTTGGGTTAATATCATGGTTTGTTGAACGACTCAGCATATTCCATGTGAAGATAGATCATAGTAGGTGTACAGAATGTGGTGTCTGTATTGATGTCTGTCCTCTTGATGCAGCTAAAGGATTGGTAGAAAAAAAGAGAATACCTGCTGATTGTTTTAGCTGTGCAAGGTGTTTGAATGTTTGCCCGGTTGATGCAATTCACTATGAGTTTAGGAAAGATCTTGCAAATGTTTCATCGAAATAATCCCAATAGGGGAGGTCTTAGCAAGATTGACAGTATTAAGCGGGATTAATCACCCGTATTTCTTAAATTTATAAAGGGATTATTAGAAAATATTGAGAAAACGATTTGCAGTTCTGAATGTAAAAGTGTGGTTTTGAAATGCTCGAAATTATTTTAGCTATCATTTCAGGATATTTGGTAGGGTCTATTTCTTTTGGATATATTTTAGTGAAGCTGTTTCACAAGAAAGATATACGTAATATCGGAGAAAAGATTACAGGCGGTACAAATGTATTGAAAAATTTTGGGAAACCGTTGGGAGTTGCGGTTGGAATTCTTGACGCTTTAAAAGGACTTCTGGTCGTTTTTTTATGGAATAGGTACTCTGGTTCTGAATTGATTGCAGTTATTGCAGGAGGTTCTGCACTTTTGGGACATATTTTTCCTGTTTTTCTGAATTTTAGAGGTGGAAAGGGGCAATCGGTTGCTTTTGGAGGTCTCTTTTTTTTTCTGTATAAAGAACTACTTATTATGTTGATGATCTGGGCAGTACTTTCTTTTCTGATAAAAAAAGTATATTTCTGTGGAACAATTGCCGTATCTACGTTTCCTTTTTTAACAATTTATTTTGGTCAGAGTAATTTAATGTTATTTCTGACAGTAGTAATGGTAGTTTTACGATGGGTAGCCCAGGTAAAGGCTTTTAAATCTATGAAATATCCCATCACGAATAAATTCGTGGGTTGATAGTCGATTTTTAACAATGATTAAAACACCAGCCCATGATTTTAATCATGGGCATCAAAATGTATTAGGTGTGAGAAATAGAGGGTTTTAGAATTAACTCATGGTAAAATTCAAACCAGAATTATTAAGAAATATCTCAGCGATTCAAAAATGGGTAATTCCAACAATTTTAATATTTTTCATTGTGCTGTGGACCGGTTTTTTCGCTTATCATAAATATTTACAAAATCAGGTTAAAAAGAGAACAGATATTATCAAACCTAAAGGTATTAATTCTCTGGAGAAAATAAATTTAGGTGGAATTGATCAGTGGGTTCTGATTCGAGGGTGGGAAAAATCAAATCCTGTTTTGCTTTTTTTACATGGTGGTCCGGGAGCACCGCTATTTACTTATGCACGAGAGATCGGCGTTACAGCAAAATTAGAACAGTATTTTGTTATGGTATATTGGGAACAAAGAGGAACCGGTAAATCTTTTAGTCATTCTATTCCCGAGGAATCAATGACGATAGAACAACTTATATCAGATACATTTGAACTTTCAAAGATTCTGATAGATCGTTTTAAAGTACCCAGGATATATATTGTTGGGCGTTCCTGGGGAAGTTTGATCGGATTGTTTACTGCTAAACGTCGTCCTGAATTATTTTATGCCTATATTGGAATTGGTCAGATGGTATATCCGCTAGAGAATGATAGTATTTCTTATCAATGTACTCTTAAAATTGCCGAAAGATCTGGAAATGAGGAGGCACTAAAGGACCTGAAAAAAATTGGCGATCCTCCTTATAGTTATGAAGAATTAATTATTCAGCGAAAATGGCTTACGGGATTTTATGAAGTGATGATGGCTGAGAAATTCAGTAAAAAGCGGATAAATTACCGGAAAAAATTGTTATCAACCCCTGAATATTCTTTAATAGATATCTTTAAGATGGGAATGGATCCGTTTTTTTCGATTAAATGCTTGTGGAACAATGAATTTTATAAAGTGAATTTATTTAACGAAGTTCCCCAAATAGGGATACCGGTATTTTTTCTTGCAGGGCGATATGACTATTTTACACCATCGGAAATAATTGAAAATTATTATCAGAAATTGCATGCATCCAAAGGAAAATATTTTATTTGGTTTGAGCATTCCGGACATTATCCTGAATTAGAGGAACCGGAAAAATTTCATGATGTAATGGTCAACAAAATATTAGGAAGGATTCATATCAATGAAAAAATTGATTATTAAGCTAACATATTTTATCATATTAATCTTAAGTATTCAAAGTATTTATGCTCAGACAGACAGGTATGGTCAATTCAGCTGTTTCTCGATTTTAGTTGGGAAAAATGCTACTATAGACGGTTCTACAATATTAGCACACAATGAAGATGACTATGGCAAGTTACTGGTGGACTGGTATAAAGTTCCACGGCTTATTTATGACACAAAAGAAGAAATAATACTTAAAAAAGGAGGTCAAATAGAACAGGTAAATAAAACTTATAGTTTTATATGGTTGGAAATGCCCGGTATGGAATTCTCAGACAGCTATATGAATGAATGGGATGTAACCATTACTTCAAATGAGTGTTCATCAAAAGAAACTGAAGGTGAATTGATAAATGGTGGAATTGGCTATTATTTAAGAAGGATTATGGTTGAAAGAGCCAAATCAGCTAAAGAAGCTATAAAAATTGCAGGAGAAATTATTGATAGTATTGGATATTTGTATTCAGGCAGAAGTTATTGTATAGCCGATCCTGATCAAGCCTGGATTATGTCGGTTGTAAAGGGAAAACATTGGGTTGCTCAAAGAATACCTGATGACCATGTTGCAATTATTCCGAATTATTATACAATTGAGGAAATAAACTTAATAGATACTGTAAATTTTTTAGGCGCAGCTGATATTGTAGATTATGCAACTCAAAAAGGATGGTATGATCCGGAATCGGGTAAAGAATTTAATTTTAGAATGGCTTACGGTAGCCCCGCCAGTTTGAACTCCATGGGTAATATTGCAAGAAAATGGCATGCCTTGAATTTACTATCAGAAAAACAATATGATTTCTCCGATGAATTTCCCTTCTCCTTTAAACCCCAAAACAGACTTGAAATTCAGGATATTATGCTTGTTTTGCAGGATCATTATGAGGGGACACAATTTGAAATGCATCCGGATTACAACGCTGGAAATCCCCATGAAAATGTCATAACAAGAATTTGCTCTGCTTCAAATCAATATGGATTTATCGCTCAATTACGTGATTGGTTACCAACAGATATTGGCTCTGTTTTGTGGATTGCTCCACGGAGGCCATGTATCCAGCCTTTTATTCCATGGTATTGCGGGATAAATAGTATTCCTGATAAATACTCCAGGGGTGATTATACTGAAGCTCTTAAGCAACACTTTACTCCCATTGAAAATATTTACGGACAATCAAAGTCTCATGCGTTTTGGGTGTTTGTTAATTACACAGAAGAAATAGATAAAAATTATGGTGATTTAATAGAGAAAGTCAGAAGTAAAAAGACTGCATTTGAAAAGGAGGTATTTGAAAAACAGGATGCTTTTGAAGAAAAAGTTTTAGCAGTTTATAAGAAGAATCCGAAGAAAGCTAAAAAAATGCTTACCAATTATACTTCCAAATTAGCGATAAAAGCTTTATCATTATCTAAACTGAATAATTGACACAAATAGAGTAAATGCATTTTGAAGGGGTGTCCTCTCTAGATTGAAGATCGCACAATGACAATTCACTCAATTTGACATCTACAATGGGGGATAATTTTTGAAAACCATGAGTAATAAAAAAATAATTGGTATTGTAGGTGGACTTGGCCCTTATGCAGGTCTTGATTTGGCAAGAAAGATTTTTAATCAGACCGAAGCAAAGAGCGACCCGGAGTATTTATCAGTAGCCCTTCTATCCATACCTCAAGAAATAGAGGATAGAACATCCTTTCTTATGGGAAAAGTAAATATCAATCCAGCTCTTGCCATCCACAGAATTATTAGAAAGTTAGAAAAAATTGGAGCCGGTGTTATAGGAATCCCATGTAATACAGCACATTCACCTCGAATATTCAATGTTATACTTGAAGAACTAAAGAAGGCAAATAGCAGTGTCAAACTGGTTAATATGATTAGCGAAGTCGTGAATTTTTTTCGAGAAAATTATCCGTCGGTTAGAAATGTTGGTGTGTTAAGTACAATTGGGATGTATAAAACAAAAGTATATTCAAATGTTCTTGAAAAAGCTGGCATTAATGTAATTTTGCCTGATGAAGTTTTGCAAGAAGAAGTACATAACGCCACCTACGATCCAAAGTATGGAATCAAAGCTCAATCAAACCCTGTTACAAAGTTTGCAAAACAAATAATATTGGAAGCCATTCGCTTTTTGCAAAATGAGGGAGCTGAGGCAATAATTTTAGGTTGTACAGAGATACCTCTTGCAGTTACTGATAAAAAAATGGGGGAGGCCATATTAATAGACCCAACATTTATTCTTGCCAGAGCATTAATCAGAGAAGTGAATCCAGATAAACTCAAACCACTTACAAACTATTTATGAGTTTGCTTAAGAAACTAAAATTTATACCTGTCACACTGAGTAATCACAATTTATTGTGATGTTATCGAAGTGTGTTTGGAGGATGTCTCCCTTCGATGAACTCAGGATGACATCCAATTAATTACTTTTACGACCTTTTATAAGTGAACTCATTTATTGTAAATTTTTTGTGTTGTCATTACTTGTTTAAATTTTTTGCTCGAGAAGGAGGCTGCATGTCAATATTTATTTTCAATTTAATAATTTACCTGTCATTTTTCGTATCGATGTTTGCAGGAGTATCATCCTTTGCAGGTGAGAACTCCCAAAGAGTACGTGCAAGAGAAATCGGAATTGAAGTTGGTGTTATGGAAACAGGTAAATGGAATGCAATAACCGACGTTCCCGGTGTAAAAGTTGGGCACATAACAATAATACAGGGCAATAGTGTACGAACAGGAGTTACCGCAATCCTGCCTTACGAAGGCAATATATACCAGGGAAAAGTACCAGCAGCAATATATGTGGGAAATGGTTTTGGTAAGCTTGCCGGTTACACACAGGTAGAAGAGTTAGGCAATATTGAAACACCAATCATTCTCACTAATACCTTGGGTATCGGAACTGCAATAAGAGCAGTAGTAAAATACGTCTTGAGCCAACCAGGAAATGAAAGCGTCCGAACTGTTAATGCCATTGTCGGTGAAACAAATGACGGTTATCTTAATGATATTCGCCTGTTAAGTATAAAAGAAAAGAATGTTCTGGACGCTATCAAAAGAGCAAAATCAGGTCATGTCGATGAGGGCAGTGTTGGAGCAGGAACAGGCACTATTGCTTTCGGTTTCAAGGGAGGAATTGGAACAGCTTCAAGATTTGTGCCTAAAGAAGATGATGGTCATTATACATTGGGTGTTCTGGTGCAATCAAATTATGGGGGAATTTTAGACATTAATGGTGCGCCAGTCGGACGTGAAATTAAACAACCAAAACAAGGTAGAGAGACAGAAAAAAACGGGGATGGGTCCTGTATGATAATCGTAGCTACCGATGCACCTTTATCTGCCAGAAACTTAAAACGTATAGCAAAGCGGGCTCTCTACGGACTGGCTCGAACAGGTTCTTATATGAGCAATGGTTCCGGAGATTACGTTATTTCATTTTCCACAGCATACAGAATTCCTCATAATACTAAAAAGCCTATATCTATACCACCATTGATACCTAATGCCGCAATGACACCATTCTTCAATGCTGTTGTTGAAGCAACCCAAGAAGCCGTTTATAATTCAATGTTAATGGCAAAAACTGTCAAGGGGCAAAAAGGGCGAGTAGTGCCTGCGATTTCAATTGATGAAGTTGTTAAAATATGTAAAAAATACAATGTACTTTATCTTCAGAAAAAATTAATCGCGCCTCCATTGAAGTATTAATGTCAAATGATAAATACTGAATATATTACTATACTTTCTATTACCATAACAGCGGCTTGCTTATACGGTTGATGAATAAGATACGAGGCAAACATGTATAAACTAGTTTTATTAAAAAGTGGTGTAATTCTTTTGGACATTAGAAATAACATCCATCCCGAGGCATCGGGACAAATAATAATGAAAGTACATTCCTATCAATGTTATATTTGTGAAATTCGTGGACTACTTTCATATAAAATTCAATAATGAGGTTGACTGTGATTTATCATAAAAATAAAATGATAAAAGTGTTGCTTTGTTTAATATGTTTAGCAGCTGCTGTGAAATTAAATATTGCGGATGTCTTGGAAGAGTATGAAGCTAAAAATATAATTGACGATGAGATATATTTCCATTGTAGAGGTATGTTTGTCGAGGAAGCTGATAATGCTTATATGATTTCTGATTTCTTCGATAAAGCTGGTAATAGTATATTGAAAGAAGAAATAGAATATAAAGCCGAGTCTTTTGAAATAGTGAAGTATGAATTAGAGGACTATCGTACCGGAAGGAAAGAGATAGTTACAGGTAAAAATAATGAATATATTTTGCAGTATAAAAGGAATTTTGATAGTAGTTTTAAAGAAAAAAGCATAAAAAAAGATGGATCGATACTTCATGGTTCCTCTCTACCGATATTCATCATAAAGAAACTTGATGTACTCAATAATGGTCAAAAAATATCATTTCGATTATTGGTTCCTTTGCGTCCAACAACTGAAAGATTTCAGTTAAAACAGATTGGTATGAAAAAAGTAAATGGTAGAGAATGTTATGAGATAAAAATGGAAGCCTCATCCTGGATAGCCAGGAAATTAGTTGCACCTATGTATTTTTATATTTACACAGAAAAGCCTAACAGGCTGATTATGTATAAAGGCAGATTGTTACCAACAGATGGAAAAGGAAATCCTCTGGATGGTATAATAACGTTTTCTTATAGTGCTTCCTAATAGTCAGTGCTGGCTGGTTCATGTAGCTAACGCAAAGACGTGAGTTACAGCGACCTTCTAAGTGAGTCACTTCAGATATTCTCAAATTCCTCAGAAAATCCGCCAACCTCCTAAATCATCGAACATACCAAGCCGTTACCTCCACGTAGATGTTTAGAGTCTATTGACATGTTAATGGATAATTATCAGGATTTTCTAAAATATCAATTTCCAAATCTATATCTAACGAGGGCCAAAAAATATGTGTGTTGTGTAACAATTTTACATTTAATATATCTTTTACTTTTGCTAATATAAACCATGGGTAATCTTTATAAGGTAAAAAGTATTCTTTACCCTTTATATATATCCAAAACCCATGCTTATCAATATTAAGTACTTCGATTTCCGAAGTGCTTATTCCAAGCGTTTGTGATCTCATTTTTTCTATCCTTGATAATTTTCTCAATTTCATTTAATTGATTATCTGTTAGTCCATAATTTTTAGCTAACTCAATGTTGGGGTATATCCAAAATTTAGCTTCTCCATCTGGACAATATACATGAATATGTTGCCTCATTTCTTCACGAGAGAAGAAAAAGAAACGATAATTTTTATATCTAAATACCGTTGGACTCATACTTTAAAATATAGTAAGAATTATTTAAAATCAATAGCATAAATTCTAACGGCTCCGGCGGATGAGCCGCGAGGATCGTGATGAAACTTGTTTCAGAACGACCGCAGTCGGCTCGATCCGCATTGTTAGGCCGCCGCAGGCGGCGTGACAATCGGATCTTTGATACGCCGGTGCCGTTAAGCCGACCGCCTGCGGTCGGCTTAACGGTCAGCGATCAGGTGACAAAAACGCTTGAAAAAATAAACTTTACACGAAAAAAATAGACGCGTTTTTGTTCACCTGCATTGCGTTGTTATACCATTATTAAATAAGAAATAAAATACTTGCAAGCATCTGAACCCACATCAGTTTTATTATGGATAAACGTCTTCGATTATTAAATAGATGCCAACTAATTATCATAAACATATAAATTATAAGTAATATTATTGTAACTATAAAAAGAATGTTGTCTTGTCTATATAAAATAAGTGGAATAATTAATGCTAACCCAACAAATTGTAATAAAAATGCAATGTATTTTGTTTTTTGAATTCCAATTAGTATTGGAATTGTACGAATATTGCTTTTAATATCACCATCGAAATCGAGAATATCCATTAGAAGTTCTCTACCAATAATAAAAAATATCCCACCAATTGGTAAAAATAAATATATGTTCGGATAATCTAAAATATTTATTAAAAGAAAAAAAGGAATGTTACATAGTAAGGAAGTAAAAATAGTTTTTGAATATGCAAATTTATTGACAATATAATTGTAAAATATTACACCAGCAATTGAAAGGAAATATAATAATAATTGAAATAAAGAGTTGCTAATGATAATTGAAAAACAGATCGATAGAGTAAGCAAGCCAGCGCTTAGTTTGAGAGCCATTTCTTTGGTTAATTTACCGGTTGGAATTGCTCTATATGGTTTATTCACCAAATCTCGATAATAATCGAAATAATCATTCAACGAAAATCCGCCCATTACAGCTAATAGAATCGGAATTGGAATGAAAAGCGAATCAAATATCCCGTGACCGTTCAGTAATAAAGGTATTGCAATAATTAAATAAATAAAAAATGAGACAAAAAAACGAGTTAGTTTAAAAATACCTAAAAATAAAGATATACTTGTTGAAGAAACGGGTTTGTTTTTTTTGTTTGGTTTTACAATTTCATAAATAATACCAAGAATTAGATACAATGAGAAAACAAGATAAACATAATTAATCCTTGTTGAAATATCACCAAATGATGAAATATCTTTAACAATTAGAAAAATAAAGCAGAATATAAATGATAACAATGTTACAATACGAAATGGATTATTTTTATAAAAAATTACCATCCTATCAAAAATTGATTTTCCATTGTCCTCCGATTTTTTAATATCATTTGAAAAACTTAGAATTGCAAGATATGTTGCCAAGAGAACTGCAAATCCGCCAAAAGAAATAAAGCCGGCCATAATGCTGCTCTCAGGTTGTATTGTATTAAAGGTATCAAGAACAATAATGGCGATTATTGTAAAACCAAAAAATAATTTTTGAGGGATCCAATCAGATTTTGAAATATTTTGTGGTGTTTTTCCTTGCATATTCCAATAATAAAAAGAGGTTAAGCTGTGGAGAATAAATCCAAGTAAAAATATAATTCCATAGGTGCTAAAAATAAAACCGATTGGAAGTAGTATCAATGATATAGCAATTCCCAATTGAGTTGCATAATAATAATTTTTACCCTTTTCCTCATCTTTTGAATAATTTTCGCCACCGTGATTAAATGTATATGATACTATTCGCCAAGACTCAAAAACTGCAAGGTATGTTGCGAAAAAAACACAAAACAACATTGATGAAAAATAAGTACTAACTAGTGAATATCCATAGAAGCGAGAAAGGACAACATACGCCAGTGAAGAAATAATGAGAATTAGATTCAAAATTAAAAAAGTTTTTTTCTTTACAAGAAAAATCTCTGACAAGAAAAAACTTATATATATAATAAATACCGGAAGATAAGCATAAATAGTTTTTGAAAAGGTGTGAAAATTTATACCATAGTACATACTAATTGAAATAGATAATATAACCGGATATACTAATTGATGACGCATTAAGCTAAGACGTTCCTTACCGAGGTTCTTCAAATAAAAAAGTGAATATGTAATAAAAATGAGAAAGTATGAGATTAGTAATAAATAATCTATTTCTAATTGTTTATATGAGTATTTCGTTATTAAAAACAAAATGAGGGATATAAGACTCGAAATGAGCAAGCTAAGAGAAAAGGGTTCATACTTAGACCAGGGGCTTGTGTTTATAGAATATCTATATGTAAAACCATACACCACAAAAAAAGATGACGATAGAAAAAACAATAACAGTAAGATCATGGATGTTGCTTTGTCAGGGAAAGAATTATGAATAAGATAACCCGAAAATAAGGTCAAGAATGAAATAGATGCATATCCAAAACCACGTAAAATCTGAAAACTTACAGAGTTTTTATCAAGACCCATATTGTACTCCTATTTTATTGTAATGGTATAACGGGCAAGTGTCACCTACGGCGGGATTTATTTCGCCAATTCTCATATAATTCGAAGACGCTTTGTAAACTCTCTAAATCATCAATCAAAAAACAGCTGGTAAAATAGAAAGGGCGGGTGTCCCCCTCGGTCATTAAATTGTAATTTGCCATTTATAACCCATAACCAAGAAAGGACACCCTATGAAGTACATCGGTTTGGACGTTCACAGCACCCACATCAATTGCGCT
>JADHYC010000011.1 GCA_016782645.1 Fidelibacterota bacterium
CCATTTTGGACTCCTATTTGATCTAATAAATGCAAAGGTTTTGGTGAAAATCGCCCTAAATATATGCATTTTAATCCCAAAAGTCAAGGTATAAATTACTGTATAAACAATATATTATATACTTTTTCAGGAGACCCTATTTAACAAACCCGAGATGGAATGCAACAGAATTAATACAAGAGATTATGTACCAGTTAGAAATAAATACATCGCCTAATTCTCGAGTTGATATGCTTCATTCTTTAAATGACTTTTTATTTAAAACAATACGCAATAATAAACATACCTTAATAATCGTAGATGAAGCACAGATTATTAATGATTATGAAACATTTGAAGAACTTCGCCTCCTTCTAAATTTCCAATTAAATAATCGATTCCTACTTACTCTATTTCTTGTTGGTCAACCTGAATTAAAAGATATAATTATAAAAATCCCTCAACTTAATCAACGAATAGGTATTAGATACCATCTTAAACATTTCAAATACGAAGAATTGAAAAAATATATTGAATATCGTCTACAAGTTGCCGGCTGTAATAGACCTATATTCACCGAATATGCTTATAAAAAAATTTACGAATATACCCATGGAACACCAAGAATAATAAACAATATTTGTGATTTAGGTCTTGTAATGGGTTTTGGAAAACATTTATCGACCATAGATGGAAACCTTATTACAGAAATAATTGAATCTGAAGGTTAAAAGCATATGCCCAGAATGAAGGACATGATAAAATCCCATAATGATGTTCAGAAAGATTCTGAGAAAGAAGTCCCGAAAAGAAAATCCGATGAAGTTACAGGACTTAGTGGATTTGAAGCTATAAGAAACGCAATTAGAGCAAATATACAACATAAACCTTCAAGTACACTTTTTAATCAAGAAATCAATAAAATTCAGATTCCACCTTCCCCGGAAAAGTCCACATTTATACCAGCCGATAAAGTAAAACCTATAGTAATTCCTACTCCTCCTCCAAAATCTAAAGATATTGAAGATGAATCTCATTCACACAAGCTGTATATGGAATTTCATCGGCTATTAGGAACTATTTTAAACGATATCAAAGCTAAAAAATTAATAGATCCCGAACCACTAGAAAAAGATATTCCCGCACTTTGTGAAGCAAATAATGTCAGTGAATCTCTCTTTTTAAAAGCAATCCAGCGCAAAAGATTCGCAACCTGGATTGTTTCTCACTCCGTAAACGTAACAATTTTTTCAATAAAAATCGGGTTCGGACTAAAATACAAAAAAGTGAACTTGCATCAACTTGCCTTGGCTTCCTTACTTCATGACGTTGGAATGGTAAAAGTACCTAATAGAATTTTATTTAAACACGGTAAACTATCCCCTGCTGAATTTGAGACTATACGTCAACACCCGATACATGGGTATGAAATTGTTAAACATTTAAAAGATGATTATCCATATTTGATTGATTCTGTCTATCAAGAGCAAGAACGAGAAGATGGCTCTGGATATCCTCAAGGATTGAAAAGTGATAAAATTAGTGAATTCGCGAAGATTATAGGCGTTGCAGACGTATTTGAAGCCTTAATACATGGAAGAGCCTATCGTGAAGGTTTTATCACTTATCACGCTATTCAAAATATGATAGAAACCAAATCCAAACTGTTCAGCCCTAAGATGATAAAATCACTAATAAGTGTAGTTTCAATGTTTCCTTTAGGAAGCCTTGTCGAATTGAATACCGGCGAGATTGGCAGGGTTGTCGCAATAAATAAAATTAGACCGGTTAGACCTGTTGTTGAAATAAGTAAAGATTTAGAAGGTCGTGATCTCGATCCTCCAATTAGAATAAATCTGGAAAAAGAACCATTAATTTATATAACAAAGCCTATCACCGAACATTAAACTTCAATACAATTTCTTCATCTATAAACCAAGATCTATTTTCTTTTAAGAATTACCATCATAATGTTGCTCTGCACTAAATCATTTTTAAAGACTTTATTTTCATTATCTAATAAATATTTTTTTAAACCATTAATACTCGTATAATTTTTTTTTATAAAAATTTGGTGTATGTTATATTTATTAAATTTATCCACACTAGAATTAATCAGAAGAACTATATCCGATTGCTTGATATTTATATTTACTTCTTCAGGTATAGTGACATTATCAATCCCTGAATTTTTAACTTTAATCTCAAAAAATCGTACCTCCTTTGATATAGAATCGTAATGCACAATTAAGTAATTACCAATACCAGCAATTGACATTATCCCGGAATTGACATCAAGTATACCTATAGATAAATTCATTAAAATATTTTTATATGACATTTCAATGAAAACACCAAATGTTTCTTTCAATATTCTTGACGGACTTTTTTCTATCCTAAATAGTATATTAATAATGCCTTTTAGCTCTGACAGGCAAAATGCATCTTCAATATAATTTTTATTAATACTAGCATTAATAATTCCTAAATAACCAAAGCTTCCATTGATAAAATCCCAGTGGGTTTTAATATGCTCTTTATTTCTAAACTTAACCACCTCTATTTGATAATCTTTAAGTTCAGGTATTTTTCCGGGATATAATTTCTGACCGATTTTATTAACAAAATTTAATTCCCATTTTGTTTTTTCACTTTCTATTGAACATTGTATAAATCCCTTACTTTCTAACAAGATATTTATATGTAATAAAAAAGTTTTAAGAGTATTTAAATCACTCTGACCAAAAGCATAATTTCCCTTCTTGCCAGCATAAAGGATAGCATTAACCGTATTTTCTTTGATAAGCGGCACTGCTAAAATTGATTTCCAAGGCATCTTTAGCAATTTCATATAAATAGTTCTATCATCCCTGAATACATCATCGATTATTATTGGATTTTTAGATGAAATGATTAATCCAGTCAAACCGCTGTTTGCATTTAGATTTATATTTTCACTTATTGAATCTGGTAAATTTACAGCTGATGTAACTTTTACACTTTTCCTCTCATTTTCAACCAATTCTAACCAACAAACATCTGAATTCGTCGATTCCAGCATGTACTGCAATATCGAATCAATTACCTGATCAATATTGTGTTTTGAGTTAATCATTTGACTTACTTTGCTAAGAGAAGCAACCTCTTTTATTACTCTATCATAGAAAGCAGCAATTGGTAAACGAACTAAAATTCCTATAAAAGAAAATGTTGTATAAACAATAATAAAACCCAGCGAAGAAATTGCAAAACCTTTTACCGTTATACTATAAGCGTAAATCGGAAAAATAAGTCGAGATAAATATATATAAATGCACAAAGGCAATATTATCAAACCAATAATAAAAGCAGTAATTTTTTCATTCTTATTCAAAACATCAATCCATGATTTCCTGTATGAATTATAGATAAAAAGTCCTCCCAGCACTATAACAATAGCCCAAGAATTCAAATTTAAATCTGTATAAAAAGTTTTAGTAGGCTGGAATGTATATCGATTTTCCCAAAAATTTAAAGCAACTGCAACTGCAAGAATAGAAAACACTAAAACTTTGAAACTTAACCCTGAATAGCGGGTTTGCTTATAAAGTATCAGCTCTCTTATATTAAAAAGTAACAATATTAAAACAATTACAATAGATATTGCACAAACAGTAGATACAATACTCCATACAACAGGAAACTCTGCTAAAAACGGGTTATTATCCCAAAGGATCAAGTAATTTTTTAATACCAACTGCGGGAGAAAAAGCAGCAATATCATGAAAACAATTCCACCGCAAAGGAAAAATAAATTCTGCTTTAAAGATAAATCAAATTTTCTAAATACTTTTTTAACAATTGGGTAAAGACAGAGAAAAGCAATAACTATACCTATCTCTCGTTCATACCGATAAATTTTTATAAATGCAGGAACATGGTAAAATATTGCATCAATAAATAAAATAAAAACAAAAACAACCATTGAAATAAAAACTAAAAACGATGTCTTCAGGTAATCTTTCATCAGATTTCTAAACACATTTTTAATATAAAATCAGAAACAATATTGTCTTTAGGATATTTATTCTCAATTTGGTCCAACCACCTTTTTTCTTTTATTACTGCTAATTGTAAATTTACTCTTGCAAATAATCAAGACTTATTCAAAAACACAACTGAATACAAATCTTAAAATAGCGCTATTTTACTTCTTTAAATTGAGACACTTTCCGTAAGCATTAACCCATTAATTATTAAACCCTGTGAAAAAAGGTCCATTTTCAGATGGAAAAATCCTTAATAGATTAACGAGTCGTATTATCCAAAGGATTCCTGTGTGAAAAAAAGGTTTTAAATGATAAATTTGATACAAAATATACTCAATTATAAGTTGCTAATATCCCTGTCTGTTGGATGGGTAGCGTAGATAAGAATACATTATATACAATAGTTATTGAAATTGATTTTTTTATGTAGATCCCTTAATCACAGGAAAATTATTTTAGTTAAAGTGAATTATTTTCAGAATCAAGTCTAATAATAGCTGGCTCCCAATTACTTAATTCATCAACGTCAACCATAGCATAGGACAAAATCATTAAAACATCACCCTTTTGAGCAAGCCTGGATGCTGGTCCATTCAAGCATATCTCTTTTCCTCCTGGTTTGCCCTCAATAACGTAAGTCTCAAATCTAGCACCATTGTTCTTATTCAACACATGTACCAATTCAAATGGAAAAAGATTAGCCGAATCCATCAATTCTTTATCAATCGTAATACTGCCCTCATAGTCCAATTCAGTTTCCGTCACTATAGCATCATGAATTTTAGATTTTAGCATTAATATTTTACTCATCTCTCTACAACCTTTATTTTTTTCAAAAAAGTTTAACACTAAATACTGTAAACTTCAAATAGTCACCGTCCTAAGATAAATTATTTTAACTGACTAAAACAATTAAAAAAAAGACAAAAATGTCATTTTAATATGCTCAAAGTGGTAACAATCTCAGATTCCTTTATTAACTATATCAAGCCATTCTCATTTAATATAAAATTTGGATATTTTGATATTTATTATAAATTAGAACAGAATTAATTATAATTTAGATAAGAAAGACACTTATAGAAATTATATTAATGGAAACTTTAGTTCAAATTGATACTGCTTTATTTTTCTTCTTAAATAATACCATTACAAATTTTTTATTTGACCGGTTTATGCCATTCATAACAAATCAATGGATATGGGCTTTACCAATTTTGATTGTCTGGCTTGGGATGCTTATCTTTGGAAATAAGAAAGCACGAATTGCTTCGATTATTCTCTTACTTTCCGTAAGCTCTTCAGATCTGATATGCGCCAGAATCATAAAACCATCGGTTAAACGGTTAAGACCTTCTCACAGTCTTGAAAATTCACGCCTTTTAGTTAAGAAAGGCGGAAAATATGGATTTCCATCAAATCACGCAGCAAACATCACAACGGCAATGGCAGTGTTAACATTTTTTTATCGCAGATTTAAATATATATTCATTTCTTTAGCTGCTATAGTCTCTTTTAGCAGAATTTATGTCGGAGTTCACTATCCGTTAGATGTTATTGCGGGAGCTTCGCTCGGGATATTACTAGCGCTATCCTGGATAACAATGTGGATTATTATTTCTAATCGAATAATGAAAGAAAGTAACAAAAATTTATCTATTAAATAACCTCTTCTTTGATAATATTAATACTATAAATTACAGAGTTAAATATGGCAGCAAAACACCACAGAAAGAAAAAATTTAGAGTCTCACGGGGAATGAAAACAGGCTTGTATATCTTGATAGGTGGAATTATCTTTTATATAATGCTTTATTTTCTATGGGGTTGTCAAAACTAAATATTTTCCATTTTAGAAATAACTTCTAATACTTTAAGTGGATAATCCACATTTCCAAACGGCATTGATACCTGTACACCAGCTACTTTTAAGTAAATTTGCCGTATAGTTTCATGTGCAATATTTAGCCCAACTTTTAAAGCTTCACTCTTAGTTTTCGTTGCTCTCATCTTTTCCATAATATATTCGGACACTTTTACGCCAGGCACTTCATTATTCATAAATTCAGCATTTCTTAAACTCACGAGGGGCCAGATTCCTGCGATTATAGGAATGTCCATTTCTTTAATCTTTTCTAAAAAATTAAAAAATATCTCAGTATCGAAGACCGGTTGAGTAATAGCAAACTCAGCACCTGCTTTTACCTTCCATTCAAATCTGCGTAATTCATAATCAAGGTCAATTGCACCAGGGTTTACTCCAACACCAATAAAATATTCAGTTGGCTGACCTATTGGATTTCCACCCAGATCAACTCCATGATTAAGACTATTAACCACATTAGTCAAGCCAATTGAATCTATATCAAAAACAGCTGTAGCATCAGGATAATCACCCATTTTCGGAGGATCGCCGGTTATTAATAAAATATTACGAATCCCAATTGCGTGAATACCGAGTAAATCAGACATTATCCCTAATAAATTACGATCCCGGCATGTGTAGTGTAGAATCGGTTCAACTCCAACTTTATCAATAATAATTTTCGATAAGTATATTGCGCCCATTCGGGATAATGCTCTCGGTCCATCAGGAATATTAACGGCATCAATACATTTCTTTTTTAACAATTTTGTTATAGAGACAGCTTCAGATGTATCAATTCCTTTTGGGGGAACTAATTCCACGGTTTTAATAAACTTGTGCTCTGCTATTTTTAAAGCAAATTTCGACTTTTTCTCAATTTCTGTAGGTTTAAACTCAATCTCAGCTTTTCTTGTGACTTTTATTTTTATTTCCCTTTTATGAGGAACTACCGATTGAATAGCATCCCTCATTGCACGGATATGTTCCGGAGTAGTACCACAACAACCACCGATGATTTTAGCGCCAGTTTGAATAAACCTTTTGGTATACTCCGCCATATATTCTGCAGAAACTAAATATATATTTCTTCCCTCAATATTTCTGGGAACTCCTGCATTCGGCTGTATAGAAATGGGTTTATCAGCGACTCTTACCATCTTTTCGAGCGCAATTAGCATTATCTGAGGTCCAACACTACAATTAATACCTACAACATCTGATCCCCACTCGCTAAGCCGTTTCGCAAAATGCTCAGGAGTTGTACCATAAAGCGAATTACCATCATCACCTATTGTCATCTGTGCAATAACAGGTAAATCACAAATCTCTTTTACAGCTATAATAGCCTGCTGGATTTCTCCCAGGTCATAGAAAGTTTCAAGAATAAATATATCTACACCACCATCGTAAAGTGCTTTTGCCTGCTCCTTAAAAACATCTCTTGCTTCTTCAACCGATGTCGGGCCCCACGGTTCAATACGAATTCCCAACGGTCCTATCGAACCGGCAACCCAGATATCTTCACCTGCCTCCTCACGAGCTATCCTAGCACCCTGATAATTAATAGAGGATATCTCTTCATCAAAACCATGAGCATTTAGTTTGAACCTGTTTGCACCAAAAGTATTTGTCTCTATCACTTCTGAGCCTGCCCGTATATACTTATTGTGAATTTCTTTAACTAACTCTGGTCTGCTGAGATTTAACTCATCAAAACAACGGTTTATATAGATACCGCGAGAATACAACATTGTCCCTATTGCACCATCAAAAAGAACAATGTTATCCTTCAAATAATTTAAAAATTCTCCTCTTGCCATTCTATCTCCAAATTTTGCTTGAATTTAAGCGAATTCTAATATCTATCAAAAACAAACATCTGTTTATAAATTCTGTAATCTATATTAATAGAAATCAAATTTTAATTTTGGCTGATATAAAGAAAAAAATCTCAAGGAAATAAGAGAAGAATGTAGTGAGGAGACGCGCTTTATGACTGCAACAATTTGCAAACTTATTTTCAACTTAATATAAGGAACAAACAAATGAACAATATTTGCCGATCTGAAAAAATCCGAAAATGCTTTGATGCCGCGAATGAATTGAAAATTGTCAATGAAAAATACCGCAGATTTGTTCTAAATTTTTTCGACCATCTATTATCTATAGATATTGAGAATGGTGATGTTTCCCAGCAACCTGAGGAAGCTTATCAATACGAAACAGATGCTGCTATTATAGTAAAATCTTTTGGAATTGTTGCCGGTCTTGAGGAAACAATCTTCATCTTAGAAAATAAGGGGCTAAATCTTTCATCAAATCTTTATAGTGGTAACGAAATCCATCCTGGAGATACTCTACTCTCAATTAAAGGAAAAACATCTACGATTCTTACACTAGAGAGAACAATTTTAAATATATTACAACGACTCAGCGGAATAGCCACTATAACAAAAAAATATACCGACTTAATTGCTCATACTAATTGTTTTGTAGTAGCTACACGGAAAACCTTTTGGGGACTTCTGGATAAAAGAGCCGTGCAGTGCGGCGGAGGTTTAACACATCGTCTAAGTTTATATGATGCGGCAATGCTGAAAGAGAACCACCTTACTATACTGAAGAAATCCATAGGGAATCAGGCAATAAAAACGGCAATTCAAGAATCAATAAAAAAATTTCCATACCTTCGTTTTATAGAAGTTGAAGTCACTTCCAATGAGGAATTCTGGGAAATCGTAAATATCTTTAATTCAATCGAGGCCAAAGTCCCGAAAGTGATAATGTTTGATCACTTTCTCCCGGAAAAAATTACTTCATTAGTTGAAAAACTGAAAACCTACAACCGACATGATCAAATACTCCTCGAGGCATCTGGAAATATTTCCCTGGAAACAGTAGTGAGTTATGCTGAAAGCGGTGTGGATGTCATTTCAGTGGGAACGTTAACTCATTCAGCGCCAAGTATGGATTATAGTTTGATTTTCAAATGATATAAAACAGCTTCCTCACTTCTTTAGAGTATAACGATAATATGACCATGTTAATGCATGCTGTAACAAAATTCCAGAAATTAAAAACAGGTTGTTTTATGTCAGGAATTGCTTTATAAAAGTATAAAATTTTCGAAAGTTCCAAACCATGCATCTATTTCGTAAATTGCCAATAAGGAATTTTTAATATGCAGCCCATTTATCTAGATCACAATGCAAGCACACCTTTATTACCAGAAGTAATAGATGCAATGATGCCATATTTAAAAAACGGTTTTGGCAACCCCTCAAGCAGTCATTGGTACGGTCAACAAAGTAAAAAAGCAATCGAAAAAGCAAGAACTCAAATTGCTTTATTGTTAAACTGTAGCCCCGAAGAAATCATTTTTACAAGTGGCGGGAGCGAATCCAATAATCTGGCAATTAAAGGAATAACAGACCAATATAATAATGGACATATTATAACCAGTTCCGTAGAACATCCTGCAGTTCTTGAGGTCTGTCGCTATCTTGAAAAAACAGCTTTTAACTTAATGTATTTACCAGTAGATGAATATGGTATTGCAAATCCTAAATCTGTTAAAAATGCAATCCGCTCAGATACAATTCTTATCACAGTAATGCTTGCAAATAATGAAGTAGGCACAATTGAACCGATTAAAGAAATTGCAAGGATTGCTCGTGAAAATGGAATTGTTACACATACAGATGCTGCACAAGCAGTCGGAAAAATTCATGTAGATGTAAGAGAATTAGGTATTGATCTTCTTTCAATTGCAGGACATAAAATGAATGCACCGAAGGGAATTGGTGCTCTTTATATTAAAACCGGAACAAACCTCCTCCCTATTATTCACGGTGCCAGTCACGAAAGGGGATTACGTGCCGGAACTGAAAATGTACTTGAGATAGTTGGACTCGGTGCAGCTGCAGAGATTTTTCATAAAAACGAAAAAAAAATCATAGAAAACCAGAAAGAACTTCGTAGTCAATTCTGGAATGATTTAAAGCAGCAAATTCCTGATATTCAACTTAACGGTCATCCCAGTAAAATGCTTCCAAATACTCTAAATATTTATTTCCCAGGAATTGACTCAAACACACTTCTAGCTGAACTACCTGAAATCGCTGCATCTGCTGGCGCTGCCTGTCACACTGATAGTATTGATCCATCACATGTTCTTAAAGCTATGGGATTTACAAATGAACGAGCTCTTGGAAGTATCAGATTTTCAACTGGGAGAACTACAACTTCTGAAGATATTTCTAACGCTGTAGTAAAAATATCGAAAGTAGTGAATCAATTAACAAAAACTGATGAAATTAAAGATATATACGCCGATGTTTCACAAATTCGACTGACACAATTTACGCATGGACTCGGCTGTGCATGTAAAATCCGTCCGCAAAATCTTGAGAAAATTCTAAAGAAAATTAAACCACAATATTCCCCTGAAGTTTTGGTTGGTCTTGAATCATCAGACGATGCTGCGGTTTATCGCTTAAATGATGAAGTTGCATTAGTTTCAACTGTAGATTTCTTCACACCTATTGTGGATGATCCATTTGACTTCGGCAGAATTGCCGCTGCAAATTCTTTAAGTGACATTTATGCAATGGGGGCTCGCCCCTTGTTTGCACTAAATATTGTAGCATTCCCTGAGAAAAGGCTTCCTATTGTAATTTTAGAAAATATACTTAAAGGCGCTCAAGCAATTGCTAACGAAGCCAACATTCCCATTATTGGGGGACATACAATTGAAGATAATGAGCCGAAATTTGGATTGGCAGTAACAGGAACAGTTCACCCTGACAAGATTTTAAAAAACAGCAGTGCAATTGAAGGCGATGTGCTTATTCTAACTAAACCTATAGGATTAGGAATTCTATCAACTGCCTTAAAAAGAGGTGTGCTTGATGATAAAACTAAAAAAAATATTGTAGACATTATGAGTACGCTTAATGAAAAAGCTTCTAAAATCATGACCCAATTTCCTGTGCATGCTTGTACAGATATCACAGGATTCGGCTTGCTTATTCATCTTTACGAAATGACCTCCTCGAGTAAGGTAAATGGTACAATTTGGGCGTCCAAAATCCCTGTCATTCCGAATACATACAAAATGGTTCAGATGAATATAATTCCAGGAGGAACTAAATCCAATATGGACTATCTAAAACCTCATGTAAAATGGGACTCTACAGTTTCTTTTATAAAAAAAGTTGTTTTATGTGATGCTCAAACATCAGGTGGGCTTTTAATATCTCTGTCAGAAAAATATTCTACTAAATTGATTAACAATTTTCACAAAGAGGGTATCCTTAATGCTACAATTATTGGTACTATTGAAAAAGGTCCCATGGGTAAAATAAACGTTGTTCCTTAATAAAACATAAATTACTTTAGGAAGTTGAATAAAGCATATCGTTGATACTAATTATCAATATTATTGTCAATTACACATCAGTGACATAAAATAGAACACGATAAATTATTCTTATTAACTAAATTCTTATAATATGATGACACGTTATCGAAAAGAATTCAGGAAAATCGCTAAGAAATTGACTCTGGCAGATATTCAATGTGGAATTTCTGACGACCTTTCTTTTGAAAATCTCTTCAAAGGTGGACATATAATATCTGCCTCAGATTATCTTATGGGAGTTTTCAGCAAGAAGGGTATAATAAAAATCCTCGAAGTATTTGGATTTATAAAACTCCTGGAAGATATCGGACTTTTTGATATTGATATTGAAATAGACACAAATGATCCTCATATACATAGACTATATGCGTATACCGGAACACACTCCCCTGAAAATAAAATATGTGAATTAGTGTTCAAGCAAGCACAATTACATTTAAAAGAGGGAATATTACCCACCTTCCCTAATAGAAAATTAAATCTTTTACAAATTGAGTGGTTGCTATTACAAAACCCAAAAATGGATTTTAATCCCGAAAAACCCCCCTTACCCGGACAATCACACCCAGGATTAGGATTAGGAGACCGACTAATGGAATTACTTATTATAATGACAAGACGCTTACGTCTTGAGGGAATGGTAAATAAACCCAATTTCTTACACACAGCATTTATGTTTACCAAAGAATTTGTTTTTACTAATCCAAACAACCAGGCAGTTCTATATGCTATAAGCAAAGATTTATTATCTGATTATTCATTTTACACTGTTGCATGGGCTACTTATTTTAAGTGTATTTTAAACACTGATGATAAAACTCCATTTCTATGGGAGCCAGATTATTTAATCTTGCCTCTTACTAAAGACCTAATTAAATACTTCCGTTTAAAAGAATACCAGCATAAAGTTAAAGATTTGGCAAAAAAGTATCATTTCTGTATTGATATTAAAAAATTCACTAAATCCATGAAGAAGAATAATCTTGAGATTTACGAAGACCTACCAAAATAAATATATCACACAATTTAAAATAGATTATGAAATTAAATGCACCATTTTCCGACGACAACCCACGTGCTTTGATTCTTGGTAACGGATCACATCTTAATGAAAACCAACTAATAAATTTAGTTAAAAAAGCCTCTTTTATAGTTTGTGTCAATGGAGGTTCTGAAAAAGCAAAAGACCTCAAGATCAATCCTGATATTATTCTTGGCGACCTTGATTCGATAAATCAAGATATTGTAAAATATTTCAATAATTTAAATATCCCTATTGTAAAAATACCATCCCAAGAAAAAAATGATCTGGAAAAGGCGATTCTCTACCTCCTTAAAAAAGGCTATGAAAGAATTATCTTATGCGGATTCTTGGGAAAGCGAGTTGACCAAACCATAGCCTCTTTACAAGTTGTTAAAAAATATATATACAGAGCAGAATTCCAAATCTTCTCAAAAAATTCCGAACTTTTTCTCCTTAAAAAAGGAGAATTTGAATTTCAAACCATACCGAGACAAACTATCTCTCTCTTTGGATTTCATCGTGCAATAGGAATTTCTACCGAGGGCCTAAAATTCCCACTTAAAAATGAAAATTTACTTGTAGGTTCAAGAGGCATAAGCAATCAGGCAACCTTAGATACAGTTTCCATAAGTATGAAGAGCGGTACTCTACTTGTTGTAAAAATTAATTTTGTTATATGAATCCAATTCAGCTTGATCCTATTGATCATGCTATAATTTTTATCTATCTAATTGTAATTATTACCCTCGGATTAAGACATGCTCGTGTTTATAGTAGTGGTATTGATAATTATCTCTTAGCTGGCCGCAGACTATCATTACCAGCTTTTGCCGCCACATTGGTCTCAACATGGTATGGTGGAATTCTAGGAATCGGGGAATTTACATATACTTACGGAATCTTAAGTTGGATAACTCAGAGTCTCCCCTATTACATCTTTGCAATATTATTTGCGATATTCCTTGCACCAAAAATCCAAAAAATCAAACTCTACACAATACCTGACCTTTTATATAATAATTACGGAAAATCATCTGGTATTATCGGAAGTATCTTTATCTTCATTCTTGTTACACCCGCTCCATACCTGCTTATGGTAACTGTACTTTTAAGTTCACTTCTCGGGATTCCCTTTTGGTGGGCATTTATTATCGGAGCAATTTTCTCAACTATCTATGTCCTCGTCGGAGGTTTTCGCTCAGTAGTAAAAACAGATATCATACAATTCATATTAATGTTCTTAGGATTCTTCATTTTAGTTCTCACGTTAATTGATAAATACGGCGGTTTAACTTTTCTACAATCAAATCTACCCAATAATCATATAAATATAACTGGTGGTAAAAGTTTACAATACGTATTCGTCTGGTTTTTTATCGCATTATGGACATTTGTTGATCCCGGTTTTTACCAGCGCTGCTATGCAGCAAAATCTCCAAACACCGCCAAATATGGAATATTAATTTCAGTTCTATTCTGGGTATTATTCGATCTTTTGACAACAGTTTCAGGACTTTACTCAAGAGCCATATTAACAGACATTAATCCGATTATGGCATATCCAAAACTTGGTGAATTAGTTTTACCCACAGCCTTACGAGGAATTTTCTTTATTGGTCTTCTTGCAACAATCATGTCCACATTAGATTCTTATTCCTTTTTGTCTGCTATCACTTTTGGTCGTGATTTAGTATGGAGAATACGTAAAGAATGCGATATAAAACGATACACTCAAATTGGATTAATAATCTCTATTATTATTTCTGCTTGCCTTATTTACTTTATACCATCTGTCGTAAAAATCTGGTATATTTTAGGAACATTATTTATTCCCGGATTATTACTACCTCTCATTTCAAATTTCTTTCTAAGAAAAAAAATGTCCCCTAAAGGAGTCTTCCTTTGTATGACACTCTCTTTTATTGCTACATTAGCATGGTTTATTATTGGAATCAATCGCGGTTCTTTAGCCGATCCCAATTTCCTTTATAATCTCCAGCCCTTCTTTATAGGCATTACAATTTCCACCATAATATTCATGACAGACTTAATTACTCAGTTATTTCTTGCAAATTAAATAGTACAATTCAAAGTGATTGGTCATTCTCTTATTATATGGTTTAAGAATATTTTTATCTTTTACCTAAAAATAGTTAGCTTAAGCCATTTGAGCTGTAATTTATATTGATTTAATCATTCAATTTGAATAAATTCTTACGCTTTTTTTGATATTTCAACATTTTAACGGGGTGATTAGCTCAGTTGGTCAGAGCGTCCCGTTCACATCGGGAAGGCCATCCGTTCAAATCGGATATCGCCCACTTGATTGGTAAGATATTGATCCTGTTATCAGAGAAAAACAAAACTATCAAAAAAGATTGCACCTTCAACGGTGCAATTTTCATTTTAAGAGCGATTTGGAGGTAAAATGCTAAAAGAGTTTGAATATGTTATAAAACTTCAAAAGATAGATAATCAATTGCTCGAAATCAATAATATGAAAGGTGACCTCCCTCAAATTGTTGATACTCTCCAACAAGAAATTAAGACTCTCGAAAAAGAATTGGAATCAGAACGTAAACGCGAAAAAGAAATTGTTCTTGAAATAACAGACTTTAAAGGAAAAACTCAAGATGATAACGTACACCTGGAGAGGTATCAAGATCAACTATACCTTGTCACTTCTAATAAAGAATATGATGCTCTGTCCTCAGAGATTGACACCATGAAGCAAGACATAGACAAATCGGAATATTCAATTCTTGAACTAAGCGAGGAGATAGATAAACTAAAAGAGTCAGTTAAAAGCAAGGATTTAACTCATCAAGATAAGGTAAAGGAGTTAGATATAAGAAAAACCGAACTTGAAAAAACAAACAACAAAACAAAAAGTGTTAAGGCTAAACTTCAAAAAGAAAGAACAAATATTGTCAAATCAATTCCATTGAGATATTTCCGAGAATACAATCGAATTGCTAAAGCTAAAGAAGGTGTAGCAATTGTTCCTATACAGCAAGTATTTATTGAAAAAAAAGATAAGAAAGGAAATATTGAATATATCCCGGCTAAGGTATCGTGTAGTGGCTGCCACAAAATTGTTCCGCCACAGAAAGTTGTAGAAATACGGTCTGGTAACAAATTAAACCGTTGTGAATTCTGTGGGCGATTGCTATATTGGGATGACAAAATTAGCGAGATTAAGTCCAATAATAATGAGGAGGAAATATTCTGAAGTTGGTCGGGCAGTCGTTCCCGATTCAATCGGGAGAGGAAAGTCCGAACTCCGCAGAGCAAGGTGCTTCATAACTCGGAGTCCAAATGATTGAAGGAAAGTGCCACAGAAACTATACCGTCCCGTCCCGACATGTCGGGACAGGGTCAAGGGTGAAATGGTGCGTCCTGCAATTAAGCGGGATTAAAGTAAGAGCGCACCGTCCAGGCAGCGATGTCAGGAGCAGGGCAAACCCCACCTGGAGCAAGATCAAGCAGGGTATATGGATTGCTCGTCCTACTAAATTCCCGGGTAGATCGCTTAACTTCAGCCGTAAGGCTGAACGTAGATAAATGGCT
The DNA here is from genome assembly GCA_016782645.1 of Fidelibacterota bacterium. Lineage (GTDB taxonomy): Bacteria > Fidelibacterota > UBA2242 > UBA2242 > UBA2242 > BS750m-G69. The sequence continues at coordinate 15,891 of JADHYC010000011.1, forward strand.
GCCATCCGGCAGATGCCGGATACAGAATTCGGCTTATAGACCAACTTCAGAAATTTTTTCCATCATCAATAATGAAATATAACTGGAAAATAAAAGAAGTAGACATTCAAAAAGTCCAACAGCTTAATAAAGAACAAAATATCCCTTCTATAATTGCAGCAGTTCTAATTAACCGTGGCCTGGATAATCCAGTCGTAATTAACAAATTTTTTAATCCCTCAATAGATAATCTTTACAATCCATTTCTAATGTCTGATATGGATAAAGCTGTTAATCGATTAAAAAAAGCAATATCAAATAAAGAGAAAATAGTAATACTTGGTGACTATGATGTTGATGGTACTACGGCAACAGCTTTTCTCTATTTATTTCTACAGGAAATTGGATTAGAAGTTATCTATTACATTCCAGACCGTGAAAAAGAAGGTTATGGTGTCTCAAACCGTGGCATTGATTTCGCCATTAAATCGAGTGCGAACCTGATAATAACATGTGATTGCGGTATCAATTCAATTAATGAAATCGAATATGCCAATAAGAACAATATTGATATTATTGTTACAGATCATCATGAACCAGCAGAAGTACTTCCTGATGCTCTCGCAATCTTAGATCCAAAACGAAAAGATGATATTTACCCTTTTAAAGAATTATGCGGGATAGGTGTAGCATTCAAAATGCTGTACGGGTTATCAATAGCTAATAAGATTCCCCTTGAAAAAATATTTTACTACCTTGATCTTGTCTCTATAGGGACGGCTGCAGACATAGTTCCAATACTTAATGAAAATAGAATTATCGTCTCAAAAGGTTTAAAAATCTTAAACAAATCTAAAAATATCGGTCTTCAGTCTTTATTGAAAGTATCAGGATTTGAAAATAAAACTATAAATGTTGTAAATATTGTATTTGGTTTAGCGCCAAGAATAAACGCAGCAGGTCGCCTTGGTGAAGCCACAAGAGCAGTTAGACTTCTAACTTCATTTAATCATAAAGAATCTATCGATCTTTCAAACTTACTTGAGCGAGAAAACCAAAATCGCCAAATTATTGAAAAAGCCACAATAGACAACGCAATTCTTCAATTAAACGCAACTCATGACCTTGATGTAGATAAGATTTTAATTTTAGATGCACCTGATTGGCATCAAGGCGTAATTGGAATAGTAGCATCAAAATTGAAAGAAATTTATAATCGTCCTGTAGTCATGCTTACATTTCAAAACGGAATTGGGAAAGGCTCGGCAAGAAGTATTCCCGGTTTTAACATCTTCTCTGCCTTTTCAGAATGCTCAAACTTTCTGTTAAATTTCGGTGGACATAAAATGGCTGCTGGATTAACAATAAAAAAGGAATCACTTCCTCACTTTAAGGAACGCCTAAAAAAAATTGCTTCAGACCAAATTTCCGATGAGATGCTAAACCGGGTGCTTAGTATTGAAGGCGAGATTCCATTTAGTGATATAAACCAGAAAACAATTGATTATCTTCAAAAAATGGCGCCCTTTGGTCCAGGGAATATGCGACCTATTTTTGTAGCACGCCACCTGAAAATCTCCGGGATTCCGAGAATAGTCGGTGAAAATCATCTGAAGTTCAAAGCCTGCCAGGATAGAATAGTGATAAGTGCTATCGGTTGGAAATTGAGTGAACTATACGAGATGTTAATTAGCAACCGCCCTTTGGACATGGCATTTGTTATTGAAGAAAATGAGTGGAATGGACTTAAAGAAATACAACTGAATATAAAAGACATTCATTATTCAGTTACTAATCATAATTAAATCATGAGGATATTATATGTATAAAAGCAAAATAGCCGGAATCGGTGCAAATGTGCCAGAAAATGTAATAACAAACTTCGATCTTGAAAAATTAATGGATACAAGTAATGAGTGGATTTTAGAAAGAACAGGTATTCACGAAAGAAGATTTATAACACAACCAACTGGAGCAGCTGAACTAGCACTACCAGCATGTATCAAAGCAGTGAAAAATGCCGGAATCAATAAATCCGATATAGATTTGATAATTGTAGCCACACTAACTCCTGAACACCAATGCCCTGGAACCAGTAGTTTTCTTCAAGTTCTACTAGAACTCCCCGGTGTGCCTACTCTTGATATTCGAGTTCAATGTTCGGGCTTCATTTATGGATTATCTATTGCAGACCAGTTTATTAAAACGGGACAATATAAGAATATATTACTTATCGGAGTAGAAGTTCAATCCGTTGGTTTAGATCTCAGTACCGAGGGTAGAGATTTATCTGTTCTCTTTGGCGATGGTGCAGGCGCTGCTGTTATTAGTCGTTCATATAATGATAGTGCAATACTATCTACACATCTGTTTGGCGATGGTAGATATGCCAAGGATTTGTGGGTCGAAGCCCCGGTTGGTTATCAAAATCCACGAATATCTGCTAAGATGTTAGAAGAAGGTAAACAATATCCTAAGATGAACGGAAAACATGTCTTTAAACATGCAATTGTACGCTTTCCCGAAGTAGTTAGAACTGCTTTAAAAGCAAATAACTGGACAATTGATGATGTAGATATTGTTATTCCTCACCAAGCGAACCAAAGAATAATAGAGGCAATTGCAAAACGACTTGAGCTTCCTCTTGAAAAAGTTTATAGTAATATACACAAATATGGAAATACTACTGCAGCTTCTATACCTTTGGCAATTTACGATGCTCTAAACGAGGGAAAAATAAAGAATGGGGACAATGTTATACTTGCTGCATTTGGTTCAGGTTTTACCTGGGCTTCTGCGGCAGTTAGATGGTAGAAATTTTACATAAATTTGTAAAAAGATAAATAGTCCAATAATTATGAATTTCTTTTCAAAGAAAAGTCCAAGCAATCCAAAACTACGCTTTCAAAATCATAAAAAAGCGTCTATTTTTCTTATCGGTTTTATTACTATCTTCTTAATTGCATTAACATTCCCAAAAAATCGATATAGCGAATTTTATTATAAAATTAATGATATTACTCGTGAGACAATCATTGCCCCTTTCGATTTTCCTATATTGAAAGATGAAGAAAGTTTACAACATGATAGAGAAGAAGCACTGAAAAAAGTATCATTTGTTTTTTTTCAAGATATTGAAACTCAGGAAAATGAAATTTCACAATTAAATAGTTTCTTTACTGAAATTGAAAAAATCCGATCTGCAAAATCAAAATACGAATCCTCAAAAAAACTACTTGAGAGATACCGCTATTCAAAAAAGTATGATGAGATATACTCACTTACTCAAACCGATTCGGCTTCATATATCAACCTAATAAATAAGTTCCAAGAATCTTTTAAATTCGATATAAACTCTTTAGTATTTAAAGCACTCATCTTCTCTTCCAGCAATAAACAAAGCGTGATTAACCCGGCAAATCTTCTTCCTAAATTAAAACGGATTCTCACCAACATTTTGGCTCAACTAGTACTCGATATTCCGAAAGATGATATCATTTCTGAAAAAATATCAATTCAACAAGAGGGGGAAGAACTGCTTGAAGACCCCAACCAGGTCCTCACTCTTGAAGAAGCCTGGACAAAATCTAAGCTGGTGCTCCAGGCAGAATATCCAGAACATGGTTCTGATGTAATCAATATTGGCTATGATATAATAGTTAATTTCCTGAAGCCCAATTTAATTTTTCAAAAAGAAATAACCGAATCACGACAGAAAGAAGCAATTAACAAGGTTCCAATAAGCCGTGGAATTGTTTTAGAAAACGAAAAAATTGTTGATGCCAACACTAAAGTTACACCCGAAATATTCAGAAAATTGGACTCACTATCGAAAGAAAGAGCAAGACGAACAAATATCCGTGGTGGATTACGCACAAGTTTACCGGTAATAGGTGATCCAGTCATCTTTTTAGGTCAAATAGCGCTGATATGTATTATCTTTTCTTTCTTTATCACATTTCTTTTAACTTACCGCCCTAGTATTATAAAAGACAATAAGATGTTAGTTTTAATAGGGATTGTTTTTATTATACAGTCTATTATAGCTTCTATTTTTGTTGAAAATTTTAACATTTCCGAATACTCAATCCCCATAACAATGGCAGCTATGACACTAACAATCCTATTTGATACTAGAGTCGCTTTTATCGGAATTGGAATGTTAAGCATTCTTGTTGGCGCACAGCTTGGTGGTAATAGCAGCTTTGTAATTACCTCAATTTTCGCAAGCTCTCTAGCAATTTATTCCGTTAGAAAACTCCGTAAACGAAATCAAGTTTTTCAATCAATCATATATATAATCCTTGGGTATGCCGTAGCTATATCCATTACAGAACTGCTACATTTTTCATCAACCCAAGTTATTTTAAACCACTTTAAATTTGCTGGTATTAATGGTATAGTTGCCCCATTCTTAACTTATGGAATTATTGGATTGTTTGAATCCGCATTTGGTATAACTACTGACCTTTCACTACTTGAGCTTGCTGATTTTAATCATCCTCTTTTAAAACTTCTTTCCAAGGAAGCTACAGGAACATTCACACACAGTGTAACTGTAGGAAATCTTGCCGAAGCAGCTTCTGATTCAATAGGATCTAATTCACTTCTTGCTCGAGTTGGGGCTTATTATCACGATATTGGGAAAATTACAAAGCCTGAATACTTCGTCGAAAATCAATCTTATGATGATAACAAGCACGATAAATTGGCACCAAATCTTAGCGCACTAATCATAATTAACCATATTAAAGAAGGTCTAAGATTGGCAAATGAATATAAGCTACCAAAGGTGATTGTTGATTTTATTCCATCACACCATGGAACTACACGAGTGGAATATTTTTATAATAGAGCTCTTGAGCAGTCTGAAAATCCTTCGGATATCAACGAATCTGATTTTAGATATCCCGGACCTAAACCTAAAACTAAAGAAACCGGCATAGTAATGCTCTGCGAATCTATTGAGGCTGCTACAAGATCAATAAAAAAACCAACAGTTGCAAATATTGAGAAAATAGTAGATCAAATAATTGAAAATAGGCTAAAAGAAAAACAACTTGATGAATGTCCACTTACATTTAGTGATTTAAGAAAAATTAAAGGAGATATTAAGGGAAATTACGGAATACTTCCTATTCTTAAAGGAATACACCATTTACGCGTAGAGTACACCAGCAAGGAAATCCCCAAAAAACATAAAAAATCACAATCCACGGATACTTAAAAGTCCTGAACTATGCCCTGCATAAAAATTATAAATATTCACCCAAATCTTTTTTTACTACGACCTGCAATTGAAAGAATAGCGAATTTTATCGCAAGCCATGAAAAGAAAAGTATAAAAAACGTAACTCTAATTGTTGCAGACGATTCAACACTTAATGACTTAAAAATAAAATTTTTCGGAGAGGACTTACTTACAGATACTGTAAGTTTTAATTACAATGAATCAGATGAACCTATAGAAGGCGAAGTCTACCTAAGTATTGACAGAATTATGGAAAACTTAAAAAATTATAATGTTTCTTTCGAGCAAGAACTTGCTCGCGTTATTATACACAGTCTATTGCATCTAATGGGCTATAGAGATGATAAGCCAAGAAATAAAAGACAGATGACCGCACTTCAAAATTTCTATCTTCAACAACAGTACCTTAAAAGACTCTATAGAAAAAGATCAAAGTCATTAAATGGTTAATACTATGAAAAACAGCGACCCGAACAAAGAGTTATCAAAGCTGATAAAAATCGTCAAGACTCTCCGTGGTCCAAACGGATGTAAATGGGATAAGGCTCAAACCCACCAATCTCTCACGCCCTATCTCCTTGAAGAAGCCTATGAAGTGATTGAATCAATAGACGAATATAACCTTCAAAAGTTAAAAGAGGAGCTGGGTGATTTACTTCTACATATTGTTTTCCAAGCTGAACTAGGTGAGGAGAAAGGAAATTTTACTCTTACTGATTCAATTAAAATCATAAGCAAAAAATTAGTCAGGAGACATCCGCATGTCTTCAGCGATACAGAAGTTAATAGTATAAAAGAAATAAAAAAGAACTGGGAAGAAATCAAACTAAAAGAAGGTAGAACCTCACTTATGGAAGGTCTTCCTAAAACTCTTCCAGCTCTTTTACAAGCACAACGAGTTCAGCTAAGAGCTTCAGAAGTTGGATTTGACTGGGAGAAAATAGACGGTGTATGGGATAAAGTTCTTGAGGAACTAAAGGAATTAAAAGAAGCAACTGAAACTAAAAACCATGAAAAAATCAGAAACGAATTAGGAGACTTACTATTTTCCCTTGTCAATCTATCCCGTTTCCTCAATGTAAACACTGAAGAGGCACTTAGAGGAACGGTTAAAAAATTTGTTAATAGATTCAAATCCATTGAAGAAGAACTATCTTCAAATGGTGTAGAAATTAAAAATTCTTCATTATCCAAAATGGATCAATTATGGAATAAAATAAAAACTAAAGAGAAGTTATAATCCTTATATCAATATTATCTGCAGGATCTTAAATTTTTAGAAAATTGGTATAATGGACAAAAATGGTTGCGAATTTGATAGAATTTCATTTATCAATTTAACTTTTCGATGATACTTCAAACCAGCATGCACCCTTGTTTTCGTCTTCAAATTTGAGAACACTCCTTCCAAAGAATTGATGGTATTGGGTATGTTTAAATCAGGATAATCTTGGAAGGTAAATAAAAATGGTAAATTGGTTTTCAAACTACGATAAGCGCTTCTGATTCTACGATGAGTGAAATGACATTTTTGAGTATCAGGATTAAAGGTTTTCTCTCTTAAAAATTCACTCCATTTTAGATTCCAATCTTCTAACAACTTTTTAAAGTCGTTTTTGTTACTGGTAGATAATTGCGCTACAATGTTCTTTAGTTCTTTACCAGCTTCCAGTTTGGGATTTTGGGTAACATATCTTTTCACAATAGCAACCTGATGATATTGACACATTTGGATAGGTATCGACCCAAAACAATAAAACAATCCTCTTTTACCGTCACAAACAATGGCTCTGACTTTCCAGCCTTTTGATTCAAGATCTTTTATTCCTGTCTGATAATCATTAAGAGTTTCGTGTCCTACAAATTGCCAGGATAGGTTTCTGTTTCGGTAATGATCCCGAAAAACCATTACCCCGTAATTCCTTCCAAAATAACATGTATCCATGACTATCACTGTCTTGCATGGTTTATACTTCGGTATGAACGGCAGATACAAGTCAATTCTTCGCTGAATAGTCCTTGCGGATAATCCAAACCTTTTGGCCAGCTCCTGGTATGTTTAAAACATATCGATTCCAAAGCTTGTGAATTTCTACGGTCTTATCTCTACCTTGATTTTGAAATGCTCGGTGACATTCCAAACAAATATATCGCTGCTTTCTGTTCCGCTTACCATTTTTTTGTTCGATGAGATTGACAATAGAGACATATTCTTTTACTCAATTTTAAACTCCATATTAAATATTGGCTCTTAAATGCTTTAATATTAACTGTTTTGTATTGCTTTTAGCAACCATTTTTGTCCATTACGCCGGAAAATTTATAATTGACAATTTGAAAAAAGAGTCTTATAATTAATAGCGTAAATAAAATGTGAAAGAAAAACCAGGAGGGATTATGAAAAATTTGGTCATTGTTGCTATCATAGCTGCAGCAGTTGCTTTAATTCTCGGCATTATCACACAATTAGTGGGACATGCGGTTCTCATTTCAGCAAATGCTTGGAACAATTTCTCACAGACTATTCTTCTATTCGGAATCTGTTTTGGTATTTGGGAATATCTCAAATGCAAAGAGTAGCTCTACATCCTGATTAATTCTAAAAAAGCCCTGATTCTCAGGGCTTTTTTTGTTATACAAATAGTATTTTACACAAACATCCTAATAAGACATCGGTATAAAAACATTTATATCCTAAAAACCAAATTTTGAAATTTCGGTTCTTGCCATATTAAAATCAATTTTCTAAAACAATTGTATTCAGAAGGAGCAATTTCTGATCTCTTCAATATTAGACTTCTTTTTAATATTAAAGTATTATCACCTTCCTTTTCAATCGAAATAGCAACTTCTCCAACATTATTTTTCAACTTAGTGTTAAAATAAGGAGTTACCAACCAAAGACTCTCCGGTATTTTCATCGATACAATATAACTTTCAATAAAAGACGATTGCAAAGATATTGGTGTTACCCTTTCAGTTTGAGCTGCCGAAACATTCGAACTGTTAAATCCGTGCATAAATTCAGGAAGTTTCCATTTAATATATCCATTTGAAATTTCTAAACCTTCAGTCGAACTAAATTCAGCATAAAAGTCACTTTCTTTACTATTTAACAATCGAACCTCTATTTTATCAACATTAAAATTACTTATTGAACTTTCAATTTCACTTTTTGCAGAATTGTTATCTGAACCAAATTTGAATGATCTACTAAAGTACCCGCAAAATGTAAAACTTCCCTCTCCAGTCATCATTAAGTTATCATCCAATTCTATCTTTAGAATCATTTGCTTATAGTTGTCCTTATGTCCATAATCTCTAATCTTAGAAAAAATCTTCTTTGCTTTCCTGATATTAAATAGAGTTTTATTGGAAATGAACGGCATCAAATCTCCTTCCTGAGAATGAGTAGGAGCCAGATATACTTTTTGCATATTTGGATAGCGGCAAATAACAACAAAATCATCAAATTGATATAATGATGGCACTTCTACACTAAATTCTTTATACCTTGAAACAAGAGCAGGATATGCTTTGGCTCCAGAGTATTTCAACAAGGCTGTTAATAAGACAGCCTTTTCCCATCCTGTTCCAACATTTTCCATAAAAACTTTTTCAGCTGATTTTGCTTTAAATCCATAGATCCATGGCTTACAATTAACTTTTCCCATTTCATCTGAAACAATTTTTTGAAGTCTCAACATCTTGGACTGAGAATCCAAAATTCCCTCTAACTGATTATTTATAATCCGGCGTGAAGAGGCACTTAAATCCAGGGAATCTCCCATGAATGAATCTATGTAATCAAAAATTATATCCCACGAATCCACAGTTGAAAAAATAAGTCTTGGAATAAATTCTCCCCATTCGGGTTGATTTCCTTCTACCGGTATTCCCGGAAGATCTTTTAAAAACCAAGTATATATTTTAAAATTATCCCGTATCTCCAACTTTGGCTCAATATCAGTATTGAAGAACTTATAATTCAGATTCTCACTATCTGGAATAATCACACGAACCGTCATCTTGTGTATTGGACTATAATCTGCGAATATTTCTTCTCCCATCAATCCTGGCATAAACTCCTTATCAGTCTGGAGCACATAGGATAGATTAACGGTACATCCTCTCTCCAACCCGACATGAGTTATCACCATTTCTCGAAAATGATTAAAAGAGGGCGCGTCAGCTGCAAATCTTGGAAGTACTTCATTAAAAGCATTAGGTGGAGATTGAAATTTCTTCCCATCCTTCATCATTGTTTCTGATTTTTTAATTTCAAGAGTCTGGAACTCTGGATTATGAACAATGAAGGATTCACCATAATGTCTAGTAACTGCAAAATATGAGTTTAAACGTAGTTTATGATGATAGGAAAGAATAGTACTTCCGTCCATCTTTAGTTTATATTCTTTAACTATTTCAATATATTCTGCATCAGGAATTTCACCGAAAAGGACAGAAAAACAAGATAGCAGGATAAATGATATGAACATTTGAAATCTATAATTTCTCCTCATCTCCCCTCCTTTCTGATAAGAACTATACAATCAGACGCAACTTTTTTTACTGATCTAACTGAATTTCTAAAACTTTCCCAATCCTCAGGAATATAAATTCGCTTTTTCAATGTTAATCGCTGCTTAAATTTCAGCTTATTACTTTTTACCTTGTATTTAGCCTCAAAAGCTGCACCACTGCCATCAACATCTTCATATTCAGGAACAACATCTATTTTATATGATTTTGGAAAAGTTATCGTCTCTTCAAATTCAGCCAATCTGGAACATGTCGTTCTAAAACCATATTCTCTTTCTTCTAATTCCATATTCATGAAAAGATGATGATTTATCGTTCTATTCCAGAAGGGATAAGTTGCCACAACAGGTGTAAAACGTATTTCATTTTTACTAATCTGAGCGTATTCTGGAATACGATATTTAATATTAATCTCCATCGGTCTTGAAATGTCATAAGGATCTTGATACTTCAGTTCAAGAATTTCTGTATTTGGAGAAATATGATACATCATTTCCTCAAAAAATGATTTCCAGGTTATCTTGAAATTTCTTAACAAAGCTCTCCTAATTCTGGCATCAGATTGCTTTTCCGCCTTTATGCTAAATTTTCCCTCAAGAGTACCGTTATTTTTTAATATTGAAGAACCTTTAACACGGTAATAATGTTCTTCAGGCGGTGAAATCGGCGTTGATTTAAGACCCGCACCTTCAGGAACTCCCATAAGATACTCTTGCTGCTGTTCAGCACTTGACCAGAGTTCACGAACTCCTGGTACCCATGTCGGATCAAGTAGCATATATGAACCATCTGGCTTTTTTAACAAGGTAACACTGTGATTAAATTGATCTGCCGGAATACGGTCTATTCGGGAACCAGCCATCGTCATCGCAGCAAAAGATTCAAATCCCGCAGCTCTTAGCATCGTAACAAGCATTCCTGCCTTATCCTTACACACTCCACACCGATCAGTAAAAGTCATACCGCCTTTATGAAGTGTATAACCTTCCCCTGGTCCCATTGACAAACCTGAATATCTAATTTCTTCGGCAACCCAATGCGTCAGTCGAGAAATTTTCTCCATATTCGATTTAGAGCCTTTAATAATCTCATCTGTTTTCTCCTTTACTTCAGGTGTTACATCAAAACTCCCGTAATCCTCATTTACACCATAAAACCATATAGATTTCGCCTGCCAATCAGGTGAAGTAGAAAGAAGAAGTTTTGGAGCTACATCGGATACCGCTACCATATCCGTTTCTCTCTCAAATGGCTTAATATTTTTCTTACTCCACAAATAAATCGTTTTGTTATCAGAGAATATAACAGACGATTGCAATTCTCCGTTATATATTTCATATTGAAGTGGTTTATCTTTTGGAAGAGTAACTTTATAACATTTCTCTAACACAGGAATTGATGACCAAAACTCGACTATGTCATAAAAATGTCCCTTCATTGGAGGAATATACTTCTCATCTTCCTCATCATATAGAAGCGCGTAGGTAAATCCTTTCCGAAATACTTTTACTTCAACGGCATCACCTACTTCAAGCCTTCCGATCTTTGCCATTTTTTCTCGTGCTCTCCAGTAAATCCACCTTGCAGGAGCCGGATAATCAACGATATCATCTGAATTAACCTGTATTATCCTACCGTCATTTTTATAAATAACAACCGACTGAATGTCAACGTATGCCGATAATGAATCATAACTAAATTTTACTGTTCTCAAATCTCGAGCACCAACTGGAGTAAGAACCTTGGTTAATTTGTGGATCCAGACATAACTTAACCCGGATTCCTTAACGTCAACTTTTGTGCTATCGAAAATTACAACCGTATTAGAACCAGGAAAGTCTTCTGCAACTCCAGCATTGTTGATCATTTCAAATACTTCCGAAGGCTTCTGACCCCTTGCCATATTTATATATAGTATAAAAACAAAAAGAAAAATCCTTACACTTTTAAATCTGATCCTCATTATGCTCTCCATTTCATTAATGATAGAATTGACCCAGAAGATATAAATTACAATACTTATTTAAAAACCCACATAAAAATGTTTATCAGAGCGAAATTGTAAGCCATATCGCTAAAAATAAATAAATGTAGCTATAAATCAGGCGGCTTTCTCCTCATCGATACCTTTCCAAAGGTCACGTAGAACTCCTTCGGAGAATCCTATGGATTGACACAGCCGTCTTTTTTTACCTGCCCCGATAACGAACAGAATGAGAGTACCGGGAATTAAGTAAAAATACTAACTTCTCAGGCTTTTAACTGATGTTTTCGCTTCTAATATATTTGCGTCTAATTTATTCTTTAGGAAAAGCCTTGACGCTAAGAGCTGCAGCAATAGAATAAAGCGCACAGATACCCGTAAACCTAAGGTAACTCAATGGTTTCAGTGTGCAAACCTCAAATGGAATTAATTTAGCGAGAATTCCTACTACAACACTGACAATTCCCAGAAAGAAAAAAACATAAAAAATACTACGTAAAACTTTCGGACTCATACAAACCTCCTCTTTTTTCACTTTACTTATTTTTACATATTATTTCTTAAATAGTCAAGCTATAATTGCAATAAAATATTAAAAGGCGTTAAAATTCATAAAAAATACCATACTCCCAATTTATATTCATTTCTATCTCACACTAACCCACACTCTTCTATTATGTGGTCCATCAAATTCACAAAAAAATATTCCCTGCCATGTTCCCAGTTGTAGCTTTCCATTTTCAATGATAAACTGCTCTGAACAACCAACCAGAGTGGATTTAATATGTGCATCAGCATTCCCTTCCATATGACTATATCCCTCTCGATATGGGACCAGCTTATTAAGCTTCATCAAAATATCAGAGGCTACATCAGGATCAGCATTTTCATTGATTGTTATAGCAGCTGTGGTGTGCGGACAGTAAATCGTGCAAATACCCTCTTGTGTATCACTTTCTCTAATGACATCTCTTATCTGCGAAGTCATATCAACCATTTCAACTCGTGAACTGGTCCTTACTGATATCTCTTTCATAGATACTCCTCAATATTAAACTATATATTTATCTATGAGTCCACTTAAAAAAGGTTATAAAAGCAATTAATTAGATGTCATCCTGAGTTCATCGAAGGGAGACATCCTCTAAGCACACTTCGATAACATCACAATAAATTGTGATTACTCAGTATGACAGGAATAAATGTTAGTTTTTTACGTGAACTCATCTATATAAAACACCATAAAACACGGAAGCACCTCTTTAAGGTGCTCTGGTTATTTTCTTACCCTTTTCCAAAAGAATCAACAAGATAGCTATTCTTAATCCGTGATCACTCTATTTCTCCTGAGCTTGAGCTGGAGTTGTATCAGCTGGAGCTTCTTGAACCTGTGTTGTATCAACTGGAACCTGTTCCTCAACCTTTGTTTCTACTTTCTCTTCCTTTACCTTCTTCTGACAACTTAAACCAAAAATGAGCAAACCAAGAATTATTAAAAACATTAAAAACTTTTTCATCTCACTACCCTCCTTAAATATTAACAATTCTTTCTTTTCCCCATTTATTTTAAAACTTACAAAATTTCTAATAAAATTTAATCAATATTCCACAAAATCCCCAGAAGATAAATATCTGTCATTTTAAAATATTAAATCTAAATTCTTGAAAAAAAATCAAATCCACTACCAGTCACAATGTTAAATTATAGTTTTCAATTTGCACTTTGAAATTTGCAATTCTCTATGTCTTCCGCTCCTTCTTCCTCGCAGATGGAAAAAGAACATTATTCAAAATTAGCCTGTATCCAGGTGAATTTTTATGTAGCTCTAAACGAGTTGGTGGATCACCTACATAATGCCTATAATCTTCCGGATCGTGCCCCCCTAAAAAAGTGAACGTGCCTTTACCATAATTCCCATTAATATATTTCACCTGTTCCCCACTTTCTACTTCACCGAGAATAACGATATGATTCTTAATTTTATCACGTCTGAATCCAGTCGTCTGTCCCATAAAACCTTTAACAACTCCAACATGACTCTGAGTAAGCATTGACGGAACAGGATCATATTTTGCGGAAAATTCAAACAGCGTAAAATAATCCGCTTCAGCACCAGGAGCGACAGTTTGGAAACTGGGTGGATAATCAATATCGGAATATTCATAAAGCATCGGATCAGTGTACAGTTTAAAATATTCAAAAGCGAACGTCTTCGTAAAATCTAATTTCTCATTCGCTTGAGGATTCACAGGATCGCCATCAAAAACTGATGCTACAATATCAACATCTTCTGCTGCTAATGCAATATCTAAAGCATCGGTAGCAGAACACATTGCGAATAGGAATCCTCCCTGACCTATGTATTTTTTTATCGCCCTTGCAATTGCTTTTTTCTCCTCAGATACTTTACTAAATCCCAATCGGGCAGCCATTGCTTCAAATTCAGCTTTCTGTTTTTTATACCAATCATGATTTCTATAAGTTGCATAAAACTTCCCATATTGTCCTGTAAAATCCTCGTGGTGTAAATGCAGCCAATCATATTCAGGCAGCTTACTACTTAATATGTCTTCATCCCATATTAGATCATATTCAATTTCTGCATAAGTTAGAGCAAGAGTAACGGCATCATCCCATGGTTGCTTATTCGGTGGTGAATATATAGCAATTTTAGCCGCCTTTTCCAGTAATGCAATATCCATATTACTTTCATCAATTGTAGAATAAATTTGTAGAACATGTGCCGGATTCGGCTCTTCAAAAGTAACTCCTCGAAGACGTAACTCTTTAATAATACCTGTATATGAATCCATTAGAAATGAACCACCACGGTAATTCAGAAGCCATTCAACATTCACTCCCTGTTTAAGAACCCAATATGTTACCCCATAAGCTTTCAAATGATCAGTTTGTGCAATGTCCATAGGTATTAAAATTTTTTGAGAATAAGCTGATACTACCAGCAAAAATATTAGAATGCATTTCATCGTAATCTTAATAATGGTTTATTCCATTTTCGATTGTTGATTTTCTATTATTTATTGTTCATTAGTCATTGGCCATTTTAAACTTTTAACACTTTCGATGTTCGAGATTCTTTATTTTAGATTTTGGATTTTTCACTCCGCATTCAACATTCAACTTTCGACTCTCAACTTCAGGTACTTTATTATAAACTTCTCTAACTTTCTCTCTCCAAATTAGCATTTTTCTGAAACTCCCTTAGTCGCTTCCTCGCTAAATCCGTATATAATGAATATGGGTATCTCTCTAAAATCAATTCATACCAACGGCTTGCTTCATTAATGTTATTATCTCTATAATGTGCCACTTCCGCCATCATAAAAGATACTTCATCTGCAAGCATTTCGCCAATATCCAAAATAGGTTCGATAGTTCTCTCCGCTTCTTCTCTCTTACCAAACTGCAACTGAATTTGAGCCAATCTAAATCTTGCAGCACTGGCAACAGGAACATCTGGATAGTTTAATAATAAAAATTTATAAACCTCTCCAGCCTCAGAAAGTTTATTCTGCCGAACGAGTAATTCACCTTTAATAAAATCTTCAAAAGCTTCCTTCCCCATTTTATCTACATTTGTATAGTTCTCATCAATAAAATTCATAAACTCGAATACATCATTAAAAAGCGGGTTTTTTATTCCTAACAGCGCAAGAATTTCATTCTTATTCGCAATGATTGAATCTATTTCTCCTGTAAGAAACTCAGTTAGCAAAGCATGTACTTTCAACGACTTCTCAATACCAGTTCCTTCCCTTTTTCTTACTGCACTGGTAAATATATCAGAAGCAGCAACAGGATCACCTTTAGCAAGTGTAACTTCACCTATACGTATCTTACAATTATCTCTGAACTTTCTATCCCGACTCACCTCATACGCTTTTCTATAAAGTTTCAATGCACCATCAAAATCCCTTGTAACTTTAAACCTGAGTTCCGCTAACCTGTATAATGCCTGAGCGGAATATATACTCCTGGGAAGAGTTACTATTAGAGAATCATATATAGAAAAGGATTTTTGCAGATGATGCTCACTAACGTCAACGCTCTGTACAAAACCTGTATTAAAAAAAAGATTGCCAGGGAAAAAATATGTTAACGGTGAAATAGATTGCCTGTTTATTACCGATTTTTCTGCAGCATCAGCCAACCCTAAAAGCGCTCTTGGAGCAACCTTCTGAAATTCACTCCTTTGAAGAATTTCCGTATACAATTCCTCTGATTTTTCATACTCCCCTTCATGTAAAAGATCTTTAGCAAAATCTAAAATCTCATTCCCCTTATTACCAGTTAAAGCTTCAATATAAAAAATTTCACTTGCTGCATTATTATACCGTTTGAATTTAAAAAGTATATCTCCTCTTAATCGATGTAAATCAGGTTTTGAGCCTAATTCACTTATTTCCTTGCATATTAATGAATCAACACTAATAAAAATTTTCTCTTCAGATGGAAATCTAAGTATCTGCCTTGAAGCAATCTTATAATTTCTTGGATTTCCCCGTGCAGATAATAAATACTCGCGGGTAGATAAAATATATTCACCCCTTATCATATAGAAACTTGCCAGCTCTAAAGAAAAAAGATAACTCTTATTATGATACTCCCTCGCTTGAATAAATAACTTTTCCGCCCTGTCATATAATTGATGAGCAATCATTCCATTAAATAGAGTCCTGTAAAAAGACACCGAATGATTGAAACGTTCAAGAGATTCATCCCAATATTTAAAAGCTAAAAAGGTATCCCCTCTTGCATAATAGAGTTCTCCTAAATCCACAATAGCATTCACATTATTAGGATTATATTCAAGATATCTATTTATCACATGATTAAGCTCAGCGAAATCCTTACTCTTGAAAAGGAGATTCACATAACGATTATAGTACGAATAATTACCGGGCTTTTTCTCCACAATATACCTGTATATTTTCATTGCTTGTTCTACTTGCCCTTGTCTTTCAAGTCTCTGAGCTAAACGAAGCTTTGAGTTTAATTCTCTGTCTATCTGTTTTGTCGGTACCCATTTCTGAGCAAAAACAGTGCTGGATGTAATTAGTAAAAGAACAAATATTAAACACAAAACACTATTCGTAAATAGTTGATAATTAACACCCTGCCTCTGGTGGGAAACAGTCCCGCTGAAAACGGAAATTGATAATCGATAATTCTTCACTCAACTTCCTCTTTTGACAGTGCCTCAAAATAATGGCGTATTATTTCCTCATATTCCCTGGAATAATCATCCCGCATTGCTTTCTCTAAATTTTCTTGTAGAAGGCTTCTCCGTTCTCCAAGATCTTTGGGCAGTTCACCGGGAGATGTACGAACTATATCTTCTCCTGTTTTGCTTTTCCTCTCCTTTTTAAAACTTTGAGTGCGTAAGGACTTCTGAGCATCAAGCAATCTGGTTAAAATACGCTGCTGTCTTTCAATTGTACGACGCAATATTTTATTATTTCGCAAATCTTTAATGACCTCATCCATATCTTTAGCAATTCCGCCAAGATCACCAGTTTGATTTGTACTTTCTCTTATCTCTTCTTGAAGCTGTTCCAATGATTTTCGCACCTGCCGCTGACGAGCTGCAATACGTTGAAGTACCATTTGCTGACCGGGAGAACCCATTCCAAGCATCTGTGTATCATCATTGATCCCCTCTTGCTGTCCAGCCATTTTCTGTAGCTGTTTAAGATAATTTTCAAAGCCTGAAGATGAACCGCTTTTTTGAAGATTCTGCATCTCTGACATGAGCGCTATTGCAGTACTATTAAGAGCCTCCATAGCCTTTTTTCCCTCCTGAGAGGCTTTATGTGGATTACGGTTTTCCATTTGACCGATCGCATTCTTCATCTTCGAAGATGCTTTTCCAAAACCTTTGCCAATTCTTGGAGTAACTCCAAAGGTTTTATTAGAAAGAGCAATTACATCCTTAACGATATGTCCCAGATTTTGATAAATTCGCTGTTGATCAACAGCGATATCCATCAAGTGTTCACTTTGACGTGGTACATCTTTCACAACCTTACTCATAACTTCCTGACTCTGAGAAAGCTGTAGCGTTTTTTTAATAATACGTTGAAAATCCGCCATTACTTCATCCATATTCCTTTTATTGAACTCGTCACGGAAGTTTCTCATCATATCAAAAAGTTCTGACAGATTTTCCTGTGATTGTTGAGAAGGCTTCTGTGCTTTTGATTTATTACCTTTTTTCAATGACCTCTGAGACTGCTTTAGGTCTTTCAGAAGTCCCATATCTTTCATTTCTTCAATTATCTTAATCAATTCTGCATTCGGCATTAACGGAAACTCAGTCATTTCATTTTCTGTTCTTTCCATCAAATCCTGAGCAATTTCTGTATCCCTGTGAATTGATTCCTCTTCCTTTGACAGCTCAGACATTTTGCCATAATCATCTGAAGAAGTCTTGTCCAGTTCATTATTCAAATGTTCCTGTCTCTTTGCAAGATCATCAAATCTTTTCACCAACTCATCGATTGACTGCTCAATCTTTATTCGCTGAAAGAGTTTCAGCATTCTATCTAACTCTTTTGAAAATTCTTCTTGCGAACTTCGGAACTTTTTCAAAGCAGCTTGAATTTCTTTAGGATCCATATTCTCTATTGCTTTTTGAAGTCTTTCCATAGCTTCTCTTAACTCCGGAGTCATTATATCTTGAAAGGCTTCTTGGAGCTGCATGTATTTTTCAAAAGTTTCCTTATTAAAAAGTTGATTTTCCTTAGCCCTTTGAATTAAATCTTCAAGATGATCACTAATTTCTGATAATTTTTCTCCGGCTTCTCGAGTCTTCTTTATTTCTTGCTCAAGCTGCGCTTTTTGCTCCCACTTAATACTCGAATCTTTTAAAAGTTCAAGTGATACTTGTTCCAAAACCTCTTTAGTAGCCTCTAACTGTTCTAATATCTCATCTCCCGTTTCACTAATTTCATCTTGCTGTTCATTTATTCCAGCAAATAGGTCATTAAGTGATGGAAATCTTGCTCTTAGTTTTTTTGAAGAAGTCTTCTTAGGACCATTAACAATGTCATTATCATAAATTTCCACTTTAAATTCCACTACATCTTCTGGAGAAAGACCTAATTCGCTAACATCCCATATATAATAAAGTTCTTGAAGAGTCAATTTATTATCGTAAAGTGGAAAGGGGATCTCATTTTCAGCCTGCTCTTCTTCTCCATATTTTTTTATCAATTCATACTTAATAACTGCTTTTGAAAAACCATAATCGTCTCTAACTCGTATGCCTAAAGAGATTTCCATAGACTCATTCAAATCGATATCCTCCGTTGGTGAAAGTAAAATGATCATCGGATAGGCATCAAGTGATATACGTATTCTATATATCACAGGATTTAGATTCGAAACGCCATTTTTATCTTCAATTACGATTTTAAATTGATCATCATGAGTCACCTGAAATTTGCCGTGAACATAAAACTTTTCTACAACAATTGGAATTACTCCCGCTTTTTCAAACTCAAGATTTCCAGCTGAAAGCGCTTTGTTTGAAAAAACATCCATCTGTATTTCTGTTCCTGGTAAAACATAAAATTCCGTGATATTCGACTCCTGAACCTGATCATCAAGTCCAGTGTATTCTGGAAAATGAAGCAGCGATTTTACACTAAGAATTTCTGGACGATTAGTCACTCGGATAGTATCAAGCCCGGAACTGATACGTTTCCAAGGAATAAATAGAGAATTATTCTCTACAAAGCCTTCATAAACCACATCCTTCCGCACAGACCCTAAACTAAATTCTGACTTTCCACATGAATCAACAGAAAGGTTTTCCTCTTGAACATAATCCTTATAAATCATGAATAACTTTATATGCTTAGGGAAATGCCCATTACAATGAAATACAACTCCTGTACTATCTCCACCAAGAATACCAAATGTTCCCGATTCAGATGTAATTGAAAATGGCTCGGGAATGGGAAAATCGGTACCAGGATGCAAGAGTCGATTTGCGGATGATGAAAAAAAATTCGGTGATACAGCAAATAACAAACACACCAAAATGACATTACCTAAAAACAGGTGAAATCCTTTTTTTACCTCATGACGAGGAATTATTGTTTTAAAAGAATGTGTCTCAATTTTTTTAGCAATATTTTCCATTGACCGAACTACAAGTGCACTGGAAAAACCCTTTTCTCCGTTCACAACCATATCCCTTAGTTGAAGAACATTTAAAAGTGAATCTTTTACGTTTTCATACTTCTTCCCTATCATTTCTGCCAGGCGAAAATCGCTAAATGAAGTTATTCTATTTCGAATAACCATTATTGATAAAAGAAAAGGCGTAATTAAAAATATAAGTCCGAATACTGAGAAAAAAATTAATATTGGGTTGCGGATATTCATATTCAGGTATAAAAATCCTTCAGCTAAAACAATTAAAAAAGCAATTGAAATGATAAGGGAAAGCGCTCGAAAAATTCCTTTAATTAATACATACCAACCAAATCCACGACGCAGATTTGAGAACTTTAATGAAATAAAATCTGAATATTTATGTAATT
Source organism: Fidelibacterota bacterium (assembly GCA_016782645.1). GTDB lineage: Bacteria > Fidelibacterota > UBA2242 > UBA2242 > UBA2242 > BS750m-G69. The sequence continues at coordinate 36,221 of JADHYC010000011.1, forward strand.
GTTCGATGTTTGTCATTTTAGTCTATATACCGGTCATGGTGAGTCCGCAAGTCGGCGGATCGAACCATGATTCAGGTTTTCCTGGAATGAGTACTTCTGTTACTTTCACACTCCTTAACACCAATAATAACCGTATTAAGTCTTATTATTCCTATTCAAATTATCATTTCATCAATGAATACAAAATTATATTTGTACCCATTTTCAATGCTGCCTGACGTATCTCTTCAGGATCGCCGTGAACTTTAGGATCTTCCCAACCGTCTCCTAAATCACACTCATAAGTGTAAAACACAATCAATCTCCCTTTATAAAAAATTCCAAACCCCTGAGCTAGTTTACCATCATGTTCATGGATTTTTGGTAAGCCTTTAGGAAAATCATAAAATATATGAAAAATAGGATGATTAAAAGGTAACTCAATAAGCTCATTATTTGGGAAAACACGCTTTATTTCCCTTCGAAATGACTTATCCATCCCGTAATTATCATCAGCATGTAAAAAACCACCGGATTGCAAATATCTACGCAGTCTTAATACTTCCTCATCACCAAATTTTATATTTCCATGTCCCGTCATATACAAATAAGGATAGGAGAAAAAATCATTGTCCATTATAGAAACACGAATCTCCTCGGGATAGGCATCAATTGGAGCATTTTCTTTAATAAATTTCAAAAGGTTAGGTAATGAACTCGGATCACTGTACCAATCGCCGCCACCATCATATATTAGCCTGGCAATTGTAAATTTTCCATAGGTAGAAATATCTTGTGCATAAGAAATGGCAATATACAGAACCAAAAATAGCGCAAGTGCAAAACAAACTCTACTAAATTGCCTAATTCTATTTCCTTTCATTTACTATTTATTCTCTTATATTTAATTTAGATGTATTAATATATTTCACGATACTATCTGTACTAAAATTAATTCTCCTTCGATTTAAACAAACAGTCACTAAACAATGTTTCAAAAAAATGCTCCATTTGTCCAGTCTGAAAATAGCCATTGGACAGAGAATATACAAGATTTCAAAAAGATCAATTGTTCATATTTCTTTACTTACATCAAATTCCTTGATAAATTCATTGCAGTATTTTTACTTATCAATGGAGTTTCAGGGATACAAAGTATTGATAAAATTTAGGTTAAAACAAATTTTCAAAGACTTATTTAAAAAAACTCAGTTTACAGAGCAAACTATATCTATTTTTAATATTCTTAGTAACTTAATGTCCGGCAGTAGCTGGATAGCAAAGTTTTATCCCAAAAGGGATCACTTTGTTATAAATAAATCAGGCTACAAAACTCCTTCAATTCGCTGGTTTTATTAACGAATGAAACACCAAATAATCATAGCGACTATTATTTTAAGCTCTATTGTACATATCCAATCTCAGATTTTGTATAAAATCTCCGATTTCTTCAAGAACCCCATCGAGTACAGGACACCATTCACAATATCTCTTTTCGACTTAAAGGCAGGTATACAAATCATTGGCTTTACAGGAAATTCCATTCTCTTTGATTCTACAGAAACAGAATTAGAAAAATTTAACCTTCTTGCTGTTCGCTCAATGAACTCATTTGAAATCGACTTATTAAAATACAATTATCTTAGATATATACTTCCACAGAACTTTATTGACTTCCATACAGGTTTGGGAGTAAAATACACAAACTCAATTATAAAATTGGGACTGCCCGGTGCATGGCAACGAATCTATCCCAAAGACAATACTCAATTATACTTCTCTCCAGAACTTATTGAAGCAAACATAAATCAATCATTTCTTTTTCAATGGTCTCCAAGATTCTATAACTATTTTCAAATAAATTTCGGCAGGGCATACGCCTCTGCTTATCGCTCGCGAGGTGGCAACCGATACCTTAACCAGGAAGGATGGACTTACTCTTTTGCGCTAGGAATAAAAATGTTTAGGAAAACTGGTACTGTATCCAAAGAAGGCTATGGTATCGAAATAAAATATACCTCTGCTCGGTTCGATAGACTACGTGATCCCTACAAACTCAGTCCTATTACCAACCTTGATTTCAGTAGTATAGGCATATATTTCACTATTAATTCAATCATTGGTGGCGACCCTACTCTCGGAGATGAAGCTAAGACTTTGTATAACTCTGGAGACTACATTGCATCAAAAGCAAATTTCGAAGAGTTCATACGGTCATATCCAAAACACACTAAAAAATTTAAAGCAAATAGGATGATTCAGAATTGCATTAACCGAATTCCATATCAAGAGGTTGCTTTAGCCGAATCTTTCTTAGAAACACAAAATTTTGCAAAAGCTTCCCAATATTTAACATCTGCTTCCAAAACAACAGATTCCTCTCTTATATCCAGAATAAAAAAGAATTATAACTTAATTGCTAAATGGTATATTGAGGAAATAGATACAAATATTTTAGCAAATGATATAGATAAAGCTGAAATTCTTCTGAAAGAAGTAGAAACATTAAAAATAAGCGAAATCCGTAACCTTCTTGACCAATATTGGAGTGAGATATATTTTCATAGAGGAGTTGCTTTTACAGAATACGAAATATGGGATAAGGCTATTTATTTCTTTGATCGCTCAGTCAGAAAGTATCCTCAAATCAGAGAAAGAGTTGATCCCTGGCTTTTAAAAATAGCTTTTGGATATATCAATGATGTCAACAAGTCCGTTGATCAAAAAAACATCGATCTCGCTTTGGAATCACTACGACAGGCAACGCGAATACGCCCGGATATCGGCTTTATAACTAAGGAGCATATTGAAAAATTAGAAAAAGGAATTGAATACTTAAAACAAGAAGCCGCATCTCAAAAACTTCAAGAGAGTGTTGAAAAAAGTTTTACTCCACCTATTATACTACCTCAACCTGAAACCGGAATGGAAAGTGAAACTATTCTTTCTCTACTCGGTGAGCCTATATATAAAAATCAATTAAAAGATAGTATAGGTCAAATATTCGAACTTTGGATTTATGTCTATGAGAATGGAGATGAAAAACACCTTTATTTCAAAAACAACATCCTGTTAAAAATAGAACTCAAATAAAATATTTACTATCTGGAATTTATAAGCATTTTATAACAAATGGGCGTTCCTGGAAACAAAAGCTATTTCTTGCCCTACAACTTTGATAACCCCTGCTGTAGGAACGGCAAATAACATTCCTAAAGGTCCGAGTAAGGTACCTCCGATCAGTAATGCTATCATTACCAGTATCGGATGAAGTCCAACACTTTGACCTACTACTTTAGGTGTTATATAGTTATTATCAATCTGCTGAACGATAAGAAACATCAAAATTATATCAGGAATAAAAAACGGTGATGGCACTACCCCAAATAATTTATGCCCTAAGGCAATATCATTACCAAGATTATTCATAAATGCAATTAAAATCGCTGGTGCCATACCGACAAAAGGTCCCACCAAAGGAATAAGATTAGCTAACCCAGCAATAATCCCTATAAAAACGACAAGCGTTAAATTGGCACCGAATGCATTGAGGATAAATAATCCAATGATGGATAATATTGCAACACTGGTAGCTGCCAGTAATTGTCCTCGCAGATAACTTGAAACTGAACGTTCAATGTTAAAAATCAACCGCAGACCAATTTCAAAATATTTATTCGGTATAAACCGGACAAGAGACTTCCTAAAATGGTAATACCCATACAATATAATGACTGTAAAAATAATCACCATAACTACAGTAAATAAAAAACTCCCTACAGCTCCTGCGAACGACAGGAGATTTTGGAGAATCCCACTAACTTGCCCCTGAAGTTTATCTGCCATATTACCAGTTCTAGGAATGATATCCCTCACAAATTCAGGTAGTGAATTTACGGCTTTCTCTGCAAAGGAATTCAGATCTGAGATATAGTCATCCTGATTTAACTGCGAAGAAAACTCTTTTGCTTGCTTAACAAGACCTGATGTAAAGCCCCCGAGGAATACGGAAATGACCGCAATTACTATAATAGTCATGATAAGAACACTCAAACCACGACTCTTAATTTTACGCTCAAGGTTATCCACACCGGGTAAAAGAATAGTAGTAAATAAAAATGCAAAAACCAGCATAACCACTACAGTAGCAATGTAAGGCCATATTACATATACAAATCCAATAATAATAAGACCAATAATAATTCGATAAATTTGCTGCAGCGGATCTGTTGACTTACTCATATTTATTTCGCTGCTTGACTTTCAGCTAAAAGCTCATTGGTCTTCCTGAGGCGTGCACCAATAACACGAGCAAGATTCAAGAGAATTTTATTCCCTAACTCCGGATTTCTCTCAAGAAGGGAGAATAAATCAGGTCTGAAGAACCCTAAAAGTGTAGAGTGATCTTTAGCTATAGCAGAAGCTGAACGTACCTCTTCATCTAACAAAGAAAGTTCACCAAAAAAATCCCCCTCTTCCAATTCCACAAGAGTCTGCTTTTTACCGTCTGCTTCTTCAATAAAAATCTCAACTTTACCAGACAATATGATATACATCCCTACGCCGGGGGCTTTCTTTTTAAAAACATATTCATTTGGTTTATATATCCGTTCATGGATTAATTTTTCTATTTCCCTATACCGCTTGTCGCTAAACCCCTCAAAAATGGGTACCTGTTTCAAAGTGAGAACTGTCGGACTCTCTTCTCTCCTCCATCCTTGAAAAATATTTCCCCAAAAAGCATTTTCCATAAATCAACTCGCTATTTTTTTTCAATTTTCACAAACATAATATAAGATTTTTTAATATACAACATTTTTGATTAATCACTTATTCTAACATTCCCCCTTTTTCTTAATTGTGCAAGGTTACTACTCAGTGCAGAAAGTAGTTTAAGTTAAACAATTAGAATATGATAACGCACTATTCAGTACAATATATACTTGATATTAAATTCAAAGCATCAATCGCCAAATTGCAAACAATATCAAAATTCAAATGACAAAAATTCCAAACAAAGAGTAATTTATCTTCCGGAAAGTTTTGAATTTTTAATTTAAGATTTGGGATTTGTTTGTTAATTGTGTTTTGAGATTTAGTGCTTTAAAGAAAAAGTAAGGCATCTATTGATGAGAGTGTAGTTTATATTTCAGTGTAAACTATTTTATGCTCCCCTTAGTAATTGTTCTATACTGCAAACATTTTGAAAAATGTGAGAATTTCTAATCCAAATTGTAAGGCACATAATTATACGTTCTTTATCTATGATAAACATATTTTCTAAGTTTATATTCTTGAATTTCAATCCTACTTTCAGTATTTTGGAAAAGTTTTATGAGTACAAAACTTAAAGAATTGATCATAGCGCTGTTATTTCTTCTAATTTTGTTTCCTGAATCTCCATTTCTTCAGGAAGAAGACATTAACAAAAAGATCGAATACAGATCAGATGAACTGGAAAAAATCCGAAGTGAAATCAAACATTTCAGAAAAAACTTAAAAAAGACAGAGGCTAAAGAAAAATCTCTCCTAACCAAACTTCACGAAACAGAAAAAAATATAAGCTTAACTGAAAAAATGATTTCCCAACTCAATCGCGAACAGAAACAAAAAGAGAGAGAAATCAAGGCTACCGGCAATTCTATAAAAAAACTCGAAAATGATCTGAGTCAATTGAAATCTAATTTCGCAAAGCGTTTAGTCAATATATACAAAAGCGGAGAATATAATGATTGGGAACTTATTCTAACTTCTCAATCGTTAAATCAGGCAATCTACCGATATAAATATCTCCGCATTATTTCAGACATTGATAAAAAAACTTCATCAGAAATCAGACACAGCATTGTCACAATAGACAATAAAAAGCAAAAAATGATCACCGAATTACAGGATAAAAAAAAGATCATAAATGAGAAAAAGAGATATCAAAATAGTTTGTCCAAACAAAAAAATCTCAGGAAACAACAAATTAATAAAGCAAGAAGAAATAAAAATAATCTCCTCGCACAAATTAAAGAAAAGGAAAAAGCTGCGGCAAAACTTTCTAGATTAATCACTGATCTTGAAAAACAGCGAGAAATACGACGAAAGGAGTTAGCTCACCAGAGAGCACTTTTCGGTGTAAGCGCTGATAACCCTTTCCTTCTAAATCAAGGCAAACTTATCTGGCCTGTACAGGGAAAAATCATTTCAAAATTCGGTATTCAAAAAAATCCTGTATTAAAAACTATCACTGAAAATTCCGGAATAGACATTAAAGCAGAAAAAGGTACTCCTGTTAAAGCAATTCTGGATGGTGTAGTTACAACGATCACCTACATTAGAGGATTTGGAAACACGATAATTATTGACCACGGTTCCGGTTTTTATACAGTTTATACTCACGTAGAAAACGTTCACATTTATGAAAAACAGTATATATCAACTGGTACAATAATAGCAAATGTTGGAGAATCCGGTACATTAAGTGGATCAATACTACATTTTGAAATCTGGAAAAATAAGATAAAACTTAACCCAGAAGATTGGTTAGCGAAAAGAACATGAGTCTATTTCCATTAATAAATCAAGATTTCAATCGCAAACTACTCTTAAATACTTTAGAAAACGACCGTGTCGCTAACTCTTACCTTTTCTACGGTCCGGAGGGTGGTGGACATGAAGGGTTTGCCCTCGAATTTACTGCAATGCTAAACTGCATTTCAGATAATGAACGCCCTTGTGGAAAATGTCCATCATGTAGAAAAATGAAAACCCTTGAGCATGCAAATTTGCAGCTTATATTTCCAATGCCTATTAAAAAAGATAGGTCATCTGATAACCAACCTTTTAAAAGCCTTTCCCAGAGCGAGATTGCTGAAATTCAAAATATTATTAAGAAAAAATCTGAAAATCCATACGAAAAAATATCAATTCCAAATGCTAAACACATTTCAATTAATTTCATAAGAGAGATTAAGAGAACAATCTATCTTACCTCCCCTGAAAAGGGATGGAAAGTTGTTATTGTTTTCGACGCGCATTTGATGACCGAACAAGCTTCAAATGCATTCTTGAAAATCCTGGAGGAACCTCCCCCTAAATCAGTTTTTATTCTCACCAGTTCAAATCCAAGTAACTTAATTCCAACTATTCAATCACGCTGTCAACCCATTTACTTCCCCCCTCTTTCCCTATCTTCACTTGAGTCAGTTCTATCCTCAAAAGGAATCCCCGAAAGCAGCAGGCACTTAATCATCAGTTTATCATCTGGAGATTTAAATCAAGCAATCGATTTATCTGAAACTGACCTAACTAAATTGAAAGAAAGTACTCTCGAAATTCTACGTTCTATTGCAGTATGGAATATAGAAAAAATCTATAAACTTATCGAAACACTTTCTATACTTTACAAGCAGGAACCAGAAAATTTTACCCAACTTATGTTATCGCTCTCATTTTGGTTTAGAGACGCTGCTACTTTAAAAATTGGCTGTCCTAACACAGAACTTATTCACTCTGACCTTAAAACAGAGATCTCAAAATTTGTTAAAGCTTTTCCCGATTTTAATGGTTTTAAGATGAATACTTCCATCGAAAATTGTATTGATTTCATAAAGCGTAATGTATATATTAACCTCGCTTTATTAAATATGTTCTTCAAGATACGTGATACTATTAATCCCGGAAAGAATAAATAGATGAATGATAACAACAATCCCTTGATAAAGGTAAAATTTAAAGGTTCGCGCCGCGAATATTTTTGCAATTCAATGGAATTCCCTATCAAACAAAACGACCGTATGGTCGTTGAAGCTGAAAGAGGTGAAGATATCGGAAAGGTACTTGCAGAAAATCCATGTAAAAAACCACATTCTGATGATGAAAGTATCTTTCCAATCCTTAGAAAAGCTACGAATAATGATCTAATTCGAAATAGTGAAAACAGGATTAAAGAAAAACCCTCTTTTAAATTCTGTAAAAGAAAAATTAAAGAACTCAATCTTCCCATGAGACTTGTGGATGTGGAATACCGACTCGATAGAAAAAAGATAACATTTTACTTTACTGCCGACGATCGTATTGATTTCCGTGAACTTGTAAAAATTCTTGCTACAGAATACAAAACCCGCATTGAGATGCGACAAATAAGCACGCGTGAAGAGCTGAAGAGAACAGGAGGTATAGGTCATTGCGGAAAGTCATTATGTTGTACTGATTGGCTTGACAATTTTGAACCTATCAGCACACAACTGGTAAAAGAACAGAATCTCCCAATGAATCCTTCTAAAATCTCAGGTTGCTGTGGAAAATTAAAGTGCTGCTTCAGGTACGAGCATGACACATATTCAGAATTCTTGAAGAACTATCCCGCTTATGGTTCTAGAGTTCAACATGAAGATAAAACAGGAACCATCGAAAAGATAGATATCTTCCAAAAGACAGTCACTATAAAATTTGATGAGGATCAATTGGAGGAATTCCATCTTCAGGATTTCGAAAACAAGATAAAAGTTCTAAAATAAATTTTAAATAAACCTACTTTATAATAATGGCGGAAAGCAACTACTTCTATATTACTACACCAATTTATTATGTTAATGACAAACCACATATTGGTCATGCATATACTACAATATTAGCTGATGTACTTGCAAGGTTTCACAGGGAAAAGGGTGATGAGACATTTTTCCTGACCGGTGTAGATGAACATGGGCAAAAAGTTCAACAGGCTGCTGAAAGAGCAGGCATTGATCCTCAGACTCACTGCAACAAAATGGTTGTTTATTTCAAAAAAGCCTGGGAGAAATTAGAAATTACCAACGACTTTTTTATTCGTACCACCGATGATTTCCATGAAAAAGTCGTCCAGCAAGTACTTCAAGACCTTTATGACAAAGGTAAAATATATGAACATGAATATGGTGGATACTATTGTGTCGGCTGTGAACGATTCTACACAACAAAGGAACTCGTTGATGGTAAATGTCCTCAACATTTAAAAGAGCCCGAATATATCAAGGAAAAAAATTATTTCTTTCGCATGAGTAAATATCAGGATTGGTTAATCGAGTACATTAAAACACACCCTGAATTCATCCAACCTAAAAGCAGAAAAAATGAAGTTCTGGGATTTCTAAAGAATAAACTCGGTGACCTTTGTATTTCACGACCTAAATTACGGTTAAAATGGGGTATCGAATTACCATTTGATAGCAATTATGTAACTTATGTCTGGTTCGATGCACTCCTTAACTATATCACTGCTATCGGATACAAACAGGAGGAAGAAAGATTCAATAAATGGTGGCCCGCAAATTATCATCTTATCGGTAAAGATATTGTTACTACACATTGTGTCTATTGGCCTACAATGATGAGGGCAATCGGAATTCCAATGCCGAAAACAATCTTTGCTCATGGCTGGTGGATGGTGGACGAAACAAAAATGTCCAAATCACTAAAAAATATTGTAAAACCACTTGATTTAATTGATTCCTATGGTGTCGATCCAGTTCGATACTTCCTCATTAGAGACATGACTCTTGGACAGGATTCTAACTTTAGTGAAGATATTTTTATAAAAAGATATAATTCAGAACTTGCTAACGATTTTGGTAATTTAGTTAGCAGAATTGTAACTTTGATAAGAAAAAATTTTAATTCAGTCGTTCCTAAAATTCTTATTAATGGAAAAGAAGAACTGAAAATAATAGATAACGCGAAAACTTTCCCTGAAAAGGTTCACAATCTAATTGATAATCTGCATCTTAATGACGCAGTTGAGACAATAATCATTTTTATTCGATCAATAAATAAATATATGGAACTTCGCCAGCCCTGGCATTTAGTAAAACAAAATAAACAAGAAGCGGGAACCGTTCTATATACAGCTGCAGAGGGACTCAGAATAGCTGCCTCGCTTCTTCACCCGATAATGCCTGGAAAAATCTCAACACTTTTAAAGGCATTTCCAACAGCTGATAACCGAAAAAACTCTTTTGAATGGGGAACATTGAAATCCGGTGAAAAATTAAGCGAACTACCAATTCTATTTCCAAGAATTATTAAGAAAATAGAGGTTGTGAAAGAAGTACAAAATAAAGGTGAAGAATTGATTTCCATCGATTATTTTTCAAAAGTAAAACTAATTACTGCGAAAGTGCTTGCTGCAGAGCGGGTTCCGAAAACTGATAAACTCCTGAAGTTATCAATAGATACAGGTGAAGAAAAACGCCAAATTGTAGCAGGTATCGCTCAATATTACAATCCGGAAGTCTTGATTGGAAAAATGGTCATCATCGTTACAAACTTACAGCCGGTGAAAATCCACGGTGTTGAAAGCCAAGGTATGTTACTCACTGCAGAAAAAGGTGAAAACCTAACTTTATTAACAACATTTGATGACTTAGGACCTGGATCTTATATTAGCTAAACTTAAATTGTAAATCGGAAATTTCAAATCCAGTAAAAAGAAGTGTTCGTTAAATTTTCATTTTAAAATTTCTCTCATAGAGACCTCTTTATTTAATTTAAACCTTGCAATGTGATGTACATCGACACTCACTGTCATCTAAACTATTCTCCACTTTACGAACAAGTTGAGAACGTCATTCAGCGAGCCTTAGATGCTTGTGTAAAACAACTGATTTGTGTTGGCACTGATATTTCATCATCCAAAAAAGCAATCCTTTTAGCAGAACAATATTCGAACGTTTTTGCAACAGTTGGTATACATCCACATGACACTGAAACAGCAAAACCCAGTTGGCAAAAAGAACTTATAGAATTTACAAAACACAATAAGGTCGTTGCTATCGGTGAAATTGGATTAGATTATTACAGAAATTATGCTCCTAAAGAAATCCAAATTGCATTCTTTTCAAAGCAAATAGAAATAGCTAGAGATCTACTACTGCCAATAATCATTCATAACCGACGAGCTGATAAAGACATTAAAGATATTCTTACCAAATATAATTATTATAATGGTGTTTTACATTGTTACTCCAGCAATGAAGATTACGCAAGTGAAATGCTCCAACTTGGACTTTATATTTCTTTTACTGGCAGCGTAACTTATGGAAGCAAAAAAACAGAAAAAGCAGTTGAAGTTGTTCCATTTTATCGATTAATGCTCGAAACCGACTCCCCTTTTCTTTCTCCTTTGAGTAAAAGAGGACAAACAAATGAACCAGCGAACATTCCACTAATTGCTCAAAAAATTGCCGAACTGAAAGAATGTTCTATAGACGATGTGACTTCAAAAACTACCCAAACTGCCCGTAGATTCTTTAATTTATAACAATGAATATATATCCCAAAAAACGTTGGGGACAGAATTTCTTAATTGACCCGAATATCCTAAGAAAGATTATCCAAACAATAAATCCACAACGAGATGATTTTATCATTGAAATCGGATCGGGTAAAGGCGCCCTCACTCGCTTTTTGTTAGAAAGTAACGCGCAGATCCATTCCATCGAAATTGACAGTGAGCTGATCCCGGAATTGAAGAAACAATTCTCCTCACAATCCAACTTCTTTCTTCATCATACTGATGCATTGACACTTGATTTTACATCTATTACTCCGAAAAAACTTAAAATCCGGGTTATCGGCAATATTCCTTATAATATCACTTCTCCCCTGCTCTTTAAAATATTCAAATATTCCGACATCATCAATGATGTCCATTTTCTGGTTCAGCGTGAAATCGCCCGGCGGCTTTGTGCCGTACCGAAAACAAAGGAATACGGGATATTATCTGTGATCACCCAATTCTACGGATCGCCTTCCATTGCTTTCGATGTTTCTCCTAAAGTGTTCCGACCTATACCGGAAGTATATTCGTCACTGGTCTCGATTAAGATTCAGCCTGTAATCGATAATTCCGAATTTCGGCAAAATTATCATACCGTCGTCAGGACAGCTTTTGGCAAACGACGAAAAACTCTGCGGAATTCATTAAGCGATTTAATTATTAATAAATCCAGTGATAGTCCTATTGATCTGGGCCGGCGCGCTGAGTCTCTGAATATCGAGGAATTTATCAATCTGACAAACTGGTTGTATGACAGAAATTAAGCGTGCATTTTTTCTTGAAATAAATTATAAAACAGAATAACTTCACCCGCTTTCTGAAAAGGGCCCCTAGCTCAACGGTTAGAGCGCCGGACTCATAATCCGTAGGTTCGGGGTTCGAATCCCCGGGGGCCCACTTAATTCAAGGAAAAATAATAAAAATTCGAATCTGTAAATTATAGAAATCGAATTTTGTCGTTTTGTAAAGAAGTTATCAAACAATCAAGTTCATCAATATTTCTTTCTATATCTTTTAATCCGTAAATATGTTTACAGCTGCCTATTGTGTTTTCTATCTTTTTAATGCTATCCTGAAAATTGCTATTCATGTAATTAAATTAATTACTGCAGATCATGAATAAAAATGGAGTGTTCTTCTAAGGGGAGCTTTGAGTCTTGATGGTATTTCATTATCCATACTCCCCCTGAGATATTCACAGCGTTTTTTTAATGGATATATCGAAAATATCTGCTATTTTAGCACAAGATATTAATAGAGTATTAATTATGAATATTCCACGTAGAAATCATTATATTCCTGAATTCTATCTCAGATCGTTTGTAAATGATAACGACAAGCTGTTCGTCTATTATAAAGGAGAATGCAGAGTTGAGGAACAGAACGTTACAAAAACTAGAGTAATTAGAGACTTCTATAATATCAAAAATGATGATGGAACCATTGATTATAGACT
>JADHYC010000056.1 GCA_016782645.1 Fidelibacterota bacterium
TGATAAGCAGTTGTCGAATCATAAAATCGGTCACAAATAACAACTTTTCCACTTTCAAGCGCAGGAATAATGGACTGACAGGTGAGCTGATAGCGACTTGCTGAATAAAGAAGAAGTTCTGTGATAGGCATCATACCGGTATTACTTTTATCAAGAAGAATTTCACGGACCTTCTCTCCTATCTCTGTACCTCCGGGCTCTCGAAACAGTAGAAAAGGAATCGAAGCAATCTCTAAACGACGAATAAACTCCTTCACCTGAGTAGTTTTTCCTGAACCATCAATACCTTCGAAAGTAATAAAAAGTCCTTTTTTCATACACCGAAGTTTAAAACTCTCTATCCAGTGAAACAAATGAAAAAATGATTTAGTATGTAGCAATGGTCCGGCAGTTGCCGGATCGTTGTTGAACCGTTAGGTTCAATTAATCAAATTTTCTACTGATCTCTTTGAAAATAAGGCATATTAACCAATTATATCCTATTTTTTCCTCATTATCACCAAAACCCGTTTAGCTCTTAGAGTGGAAACGGGTTTGTTAATAACATTTACACTATCTATAGTTTTTTCTGCTTTTTACAAAAACATATCGGATCCGTTAATTGGCAGACTGTACGAAACTACGGATATTTCAGCTCTTCAGGCTTATATTTATAACTTAAATAAATGAAAGGTGTATCAATAGCTGCAACAAGTACTTTCAACAAATAAGTCGAAATTATAATCTGCAAAACTATGTTTATGGGAAATATCCCTAAAAAAGCAATCATTGAAAATATTATCGAATCTATAAACTGGCTCACCCAGGTTGATACATTATTACGAAACCACAGCATCTTTCCCTTAGTTTTTTCCTTTAAAAAATGGAAAAACCAGATATCATGCATCTGAGAAATAAGATATGCTATGAGTGATGCTAAAACAATTCTCGGAGCAAAGGAAAAAATAGTCTGCATATTACTATGGACCATATCAAATTCCGCCGGCTTTAGCAAAATAATGAACTGAGATGTAATCAAATAAAATATTGCAGCAAAAAATCCAAGAAACACAGCACGCCTGCCATCCCTCTTACTGTAATGCTCGCACAATAGATCAGTAGCCAGAAAGATAGACCCGTAAGTTATATTCCCGCCCGTTGCTGTAATTCCAAAAATTACAAACTGTTTTGTTACAAAAATATTAGCTAATATAATATTGAAAGCAATAAAACCATATAGCCAATATTTCCCCATCCGGAATGCAAATAAGGTACAGAACAACACAAAAAGAATCATTAAGAGAAAAATTAACTCGTTACTCATAATCTTTCCAGCTCTTCTCCAAGGCTTTAAGAAAGTATGTTGGAGGTTTCGAAGCCCGTCCCTTTGCATTCATAAAAGCGTGGATTGTATAACCATCTGCTATTATTATATCACTATTCTGTCTTCGAATTGTATACTCAATTTTAATTCGCGAATGCGGAAATTCTGTCACTTTACTGGAAACTATCAAAACATCATCATACCGAGCACCTTCTCTATATTTACAATACGATTCAACAACCGGCATTGCATCCCCTCTCTTTTCAAACTCTGTGTAGGGAAGATCAATTGATCTTAACATTTCGTTACGTGCAGCTTCAAAATATTCAAAATATCTTGAATAATAAACAATACCCATATAGTCAATATCCCGATATAAAATTCTGACTTTATGGTTAAATTTTATCATAATATTCCATAATACCGTTACACTTTTAAATTTTAATTATAAATTCAGATATTAGAGATCTTTTTGGGTCAATTTGATTTTTGAAATATAATATTAACAACAGTCGTTAGTAATTGGGAAATGCCTTCAGGATAATGCATATATCTACTGCCATACAGCCTGTTCACTAATAACTATTCGTCCCACGAACCCATTTGAGAAAACTTAACAATTCGCTTTTTTATAAGCTCATCAATAGGAACTTTGCTGAGCTCATCCAGATTTCGTAATATAGCTTCCTTTAAAATTTCCGCCATTTTACTTAGATTTCTATGTGCTCCGCCAGGTGGTTCCGTGATTATTTCATCAGCAATTCCCAGCTTTTCAAGGTCTCTTGCCGTTACTTTCATTGCTTCAGCAGCTATTGGCGCCTTTCCAGCATCATGATACAAAATAGAAGCACATCCTTCAGGGGAAATCACCGAATACCAGGTATTTTCCAGAAGCAATATCCTATCACCTATACCAATCCCCAGGGCACCTCCACTTGCTCCTTCACCTATTATAACTATAAGCAAAGGTACTCTAAGCCTCGACATCTCGAAAAGATTTTTAGCTATAGCTTCTGCTTGACCACGTTCCTCTGCACCAATTCCTGGATACGCTCCCGGAGTATCTATTAGCGATACGATTGGTTTATTGAACTTTTTCGCCAATTTCATCACCCTGAGGGCTTTTCGATAACCTTCGGGATGAGGCATACCAAAATTTCGGTAAATATTATCCTTAGTGTTTTTTCCCTTTTGATGACCAATGAGAACTATTTTTCGTCCTTCAATTGTTGCCAATCCCGCAATTATCGCTTTATCGTCAGCAAAGTATCTATCACCATGAAGTTCGATAAAATCAGATGTAATTCTCTCAATATAATCCATTGTATATGGTCGGTTTGGATGACGTGCTAGCTGAACTCTCTGCCACCGATTGAGATTTGAATGAATCTTCTCAATTGATTTATTTAATTTTTCTTCTAATTTCTCGATTTCCTGGCTTAAATCAATTCCATCAGCAGCAGAAATCTCGCGCATCTCCTCAATTTTTCTTTCAAGTTCAATTATCGGTCTTTCAAAATCCAGTATTATACCTGCCATATTAACCTAAATATTTAAAATTGACTTCAAAATTATTTCAACATCTAAAAACAATGAGTGATTTTGCATATAATAATATTCGTAATTCTGTTTATCTACTTCATCAGGTCGGTGATTTCCTTGAAGCTGGAAAAGACCGGTTAGACCTGGTTTGCACCTTAAGTGTCTGACGCTTGGATTTGCTGAAAACATTTCACTCCCAACCAGGCTCATATCCCCTTTCAAAACCGACCAGATTAGAGGAAATCCTTCCAGGATTTTATTAATATTAACTCCATTCCTTCCCTTTATTATCATAACAGTAAAATTGGTTCCCTCTTTCCCTAACAGTCTCTTTTTTTCTAACCTGCAACCGGTAAGATATGCAAAAGGCAATACAAAAGGAGTAAAAACAACTGAAATAATAAAAGATACAATTAAATCAAATAAGCGCTTACTTAACCGATTTCCAAAACGATAAAGGTTGTAATCCACCTCTACAAGTGGAATATCCTCTATTTTTTCAACACTTGACTTGCCAAGTATATAATCAAGATGTTTAGGCACAATTTTTACGTTAACTCGAAGTCTTTTAACACTATCTAAAATATCGAGTATCTCATCATTGCTAAAACTATCGGTTGTAAAAATTATTTCCGTAGTTTTATGGATTCTTATTATTTCTGGAAGATCGCTGACAACTCCGAGAAAGGGGAATCCGGCAACTCTTTTGTAAACAAACTTTTTATCGACAAATCCCAAAATCTCAAAACCGTGCTCAATATGAGTTTGCAGCTTCTTTGCAATTCTTTCACCTTCTCTTTCTGTTCCAGCCAGGATAGTCCTTCTCGATAGAAGTGCTCTGGAAAGCGATGAAGTTGGCGGTATTATCCTTCTCCTCTGAAGAAAAAGCAGAAAAATTCTCCATCCAGGTAAAAAGAGAGTTACAAGAATAAAACTCCATATTATCAATTGCGGAGAATATATAAATCTTCTAAAAGTAAAATTAAATATAAATGAAGCAATACAACTTATAATGGATGCAACCGTTGCACGAGAGTAAGACAATTCACGTCTATCATATAAACCGATAGTATACCCCGTACCCAACCATAAAAATAGGTAAAATATCAGCATATTAAACAGAGTTGAATAAGGAGGAAGTGGTCGAGGTTGAAGTCTATGAGCAATTAGAATTGCAACAATAAGAGCTATTCCGTCAACAATCAGGACTATATGTTTCTTGACTAACCTACCAATTAAAGATATAAAGCCTCTGGTCATAATACCAAGTCGAAGAATAACATCAAGAAAAATAGAATAACTTTTACTGAAATGTTTCTTTACAAAAATATCCATAGCTCGATAGAAAGCAATAAAATTATCAAAAGAAGCCAGTTTTGTACTTTCGCCTTTATAATGAATAATCTTTGTAAATGGGACATAGTAAATTTTCCAACCGGCCTCTTTAATGCGGTAACAGTAATCTATATCCTCGCCGTACATGAAAAATTCTTCATCCAGACCACCGACCTGCTCCCATACTTCTCGCCTGAACATTAAAAACGAACCACTAACAGCATCAACATCTATTAATTTATCAGGATCCACATAGGTTAAATTATATTTACCGAAAAACCTGTTTTTAGGAAATAATTTACTTAACCCAATCAACTTCGGTATGGCAACTTTTGGAATAGGAAAACTTCGGCGACAGGCTAATTGGAGGGTACCATCAGCATTAAGAATTTTACATCCAGCAGCTCCTGCATCGGAATATGTTTTAAAAAAATTAACCATCGTTGAAACGGTATCTTCCTGGATCATTGTATCCGGATTGAGCAAAAGCAGAAACTCACCTTTTGCTGTATCAAGACCTTGATTACATGCAGCAGCAAAACCTCTATTGCTATCGTTTTCAATAAGAATTATTTCCGGAAATTTGTATCTGACAATCTCATTACTTCCATCTACCGAGTCATTATCGACAACAATTATTTCATAATCATAATTTTCCAATGACTTTTTCAAAGACAAAATACATTGATGTAAAAATTCTTTTACATTATAACTCACTATGATTACAGAAATTGTCATTAATATAGCAACCCCAAAAAGCTTAATATCTTTAACTTCCAGACCATAAATACTGCTTCAAAAACAATATCTTTAGACATTTTGGATTTACCTTCTGACCTTTCCTCAAAAACTATTGGAATTTCTTTAAGTGAATATCCTTTTTTCCATACTCGGAAATTCATCTCAATCTGAAAAGAATAACCCGAAGATTTTACACGATTAAAATTAATATTCTCAAGAACTTTTCTATTAAAACATTTAAAACCAGCAGTAGCATCTTTAATAGGTAAACCTGTAACAATACGAGTATATTTATTAGCACTGTAGCTGAGTAAAAGCCTTTTTATTGGCCAATTGATTACATTCACTCCATCACAATATCGAGAACCTATTACAAGATCATAACCCTTCTTACACTCTTTAATCAATCTTGGGACATCATCAGGGTTGTGTGATAAGTCAGCATCCATCTCAAGAATATACTGATACCTTCTTTCCAAAGCCCAATCAAATCCTTTAATGTAAGCAGTTCCTAGTCCAAGTTTACCAGACCGTTTGAGTAAAGTAAGATTTTTACATTCTTTCTGAAGCCCTTTTACTATCTCTGCTGTACCATCAGGACTATTATCATCAACTACTAGAATATCAACATCAGTGTTAAGTGAATTCAACTTTTTTATTACAGTAGCTACATTCTTCCTCTCATTGTAGGTAGGAATTATAACAAGTGAATTTACCATTTGGTCCCTTTCATTGCATTCAGCGCTTCCTTAATCGTGAAAACCTTAACATCCAATTCTTTCTTTATTTTATCATTAACAAGACCTGATTTATATGGTCGCTTAGCTAATTGTCCTAACGCTCTGGTAGTAATTGATCTTATTAATGTAGGATCTAAAGAAAATATAGCGGTAATCTCAAGGGCAAACCCAAATCTATCAACATAATCCAAACCGCCATAATGATACAGCCCATAAGCTTTTTTATCTATGATTACTTTAATAGCTTGAGCCAATCCATCTACCCAGGTAGGATTACTAAACTGATCGTTGACAATACAGATTATTTCATGGTTTTTTATCTTTTTTATTACCCAATATACAAAACTCGCTTCCTGAAAATGCGAGTTCCCAAATAAGACATTTGTCCGTATAATTGTCCATGGAACTTCTGATTCTTTTAAAACTACCTCAGAAGCCAATTTTGTTTCTCCATAATAATTAACAGGGTTTGTTTCATCCTCTTCTGTATATGGCCCATCAGAACCATCAAATACGTAATCAGAAGAGAGATGAATTAGATGACATCCAATTGGATTTACGGCAGAAACTAAATTCTTTACACCATTGACATTTACGTTCCATGCCAAATCTTTAAACTTCTCAGCTCCGTCAACATCCGTATAAGCAGCACAGTTTATCACAACATCTGGCTTCAATTCCCTAATGTAACTAAGCACAGCTTCTTCATCGGTAATATTAATAATTTTATATAGAACACTATTTGAATACAGCAATTTTTCGCCTAAATCGCTCGCTATCACAGTATGAGAATGTGACAATAATTCTACACATTTCTCACCCAACATTCCATTAGCTCCGGTAATTAAGATATTCATTTTAAGAAATATTACATCCCTTCTTTTGAAACTCTTTTAATTTCCTCAGAATAGAATCATTGGTGAGAGATAAAATTTTTGCCGCAAATACAACAGCATTTATTACTCCCGGTTTACCAATAGCCATTGTAGCAACCGGAATCCCTTTTGGCATTTGAACAATTGAGTATAGTGCGTCCACACCGTTTAACGGTGATGCATCGAGTGGAACACCAATAACCGGTATTGTCGTTAAAGCAGCAATCACTCCAGGTAAATGTGCTGCCATACCAGCACACGCAATAATAATCTGTGTTCCACAGTCACTAACTCCCTTAATATAATTGACCAATTCATCATGCTGGCGATGGGCTGAGAGTACTTTAATCTCGTAGGGAATATCAAAATATTTAAAGTATGGAATGGCTTCTTCCACAACACTCAAATCTGATTTACTTCCTACAATAATTGAAATTCTACCCATAACCTCACTTAATTTCGAACTAGTTTAAATGCACTTTCTACAATAGGCAACTTTATTTCTAATACTTAAAGCATAATCAACAAAGTATAATAGTTTAGTTTCACTTCTTAAAAATATCTTCCGAAAACGAAGTTGTAAAAGTTTCAGCCATAATTTTTACGTGCCGAAATAGAATAGAAACCTTCTGCCCCGGAGCAAACATCATAGCATCAATTACAAAAGTTCTATCGGATTTATCATCATAAAATGCATATGTAGAAAAAGGTCCCCCTTTTACATCTTTTTCATGATACCAGAGTCCTGACATATGCAAAGCTTCCCAATTGCTAAACTTAGTAAAATGATTACCTAAAAATCTTTTATCTGTCTTAATTCCTTTATACAATTCACCTATTTCATTTCTTTTTTCATATAAACCATTTGATGTCATCCATTCAGTCTTTATTCCCCTATCCCAGGAAACAGAAACCCATCTATTAGGAAAACCTCTTCCAATCCACACGAATTTCTTGTCCGGATATTCATGAACAATTCTATAGTCATGCTGTACTCTCATTGTCCATTTATACCTATCCCATAAATATCTACTGATTCGCTTCTGCTCCATTCTACTAAAAATATATTTTTTTTGCTCTTTCTTAAACTTTTTATCAAACTTGGTATACAACCAGGCTTTTTGCTGTAATATATTTTCTTTCATTTTTTCTAAATCTTTGCCGGCAATTAAAACAAACATCTGTCCTTTTACCCAACAATCTTCACTCGTAAACATAAAAATACTATCAGTCTCTGCAAGGTGGAATTGATCTTCAGATAAAACCGCTTTACCTAGCTGCAATCCAAAATCATTTATCTTTAAGTCTGAAATAGCAATAAGATTTTTATAATTTATAAACCGTTTAAAACTTGATAAAGGATACCATCTTGTCTGGTAGTAAGTTTGAAATTCAGGTGTTCTCAAGCCATAAGAAAAAGTAGTATCAATTGCAAACCCAAGTGTTTCTTTTACTTTTTCAGAAGAAATAACATAGATAATATCTGATGGACCTTTTGCATCATTTCTATGACTACAAGAACAAAATACAAGTAAAATCGAAAAAAACACTACATAATATTTCTTTAACATCTCACTTTTCCTTTACAAAACAATATACCAAACTTGAAGAATAACATTTTGAAAATAAAACCATTTGTAAGAAACCACATAGTAAACCGGCAGCTGCGGATTTCCATCCTCTAAGTGCTGAGTACTTCAAATTACGACTCATAAGATGATTATAAAATGAATCAAAAATAAGAGGCCATGAGTTAACTAATTTAAACCCGTAAGGTACTAATAGCCTGTTTATAGAAACCGGCGAAAAATGATATAAATGCCTTGGAGCATCAAGCGCAATCCAATTGCTGCGATATTTATTAAAATCACTACTCTTGATGTTCGGAACCGCCATGATTAGAAATCCGCCCTTGTTCATTAATTTTCCGATCAAATCAACTGAATTTTGAAGTTTATGAATATGCTCTAAAACATGCCAGAGTGAAATCACATCATACTTATAGTTTTTGTCTAAATTATCAAGACTGTCAAAAACTTTAAAGCCTTTTTTAATGGAAAAATTCCTGGCTTTATCATCGGTCTCTACTCCAATTGTTTTCCAATTTCTTCTCTTCATTGCGTTTAGAAATTCACCGGTAGCACAACCTATATCGAGTAAACATCCCGGTTTGGTTAATTTATTTATCTTAGCCACTTTTAATTGAAGGTTTATGTTCCGTATTAAGAGATAGATTTTATCCCTGAAATTTTTACTTTTACCGGTAGAAATAAATGGATCATAGCTGTCACTTTTATAATATTTACCAATTTCTTCTTCACCGGGACGAGGATTCAAATAAACGAACTCACATCTTTGGCATTTAACGATTTCAAAGTTCAATTCTTTTTTTGGGTCAAATCGATCAAATGTGCTTATAAAATGTGTGTAATCAGATGATCTACAGATTGGACAATCTATCTTTTCAAAAAGTTCACTCACTACTCTCCCCACTCAAAATCTATTCTTCTATCTCTAACAGATACATCAGATACTTTAACTTTTACCACATCTCCAAGACGGAAAGTACGTTTATACTTTTTCCCCCTAAGAATATGATTATTTTCATCAAAAATATAATAGTCATCATTAAGCGTTCGAACGTGAACAAGTCCTTCAATTAAAAAATCAGAAATTTCCACGAAAAATCCAAACTCTATCACTCCCGTTATGATCCCAACAAACCACTTACCAATTTTGTCGACAAGAAATCGAATTTGTTTGATCTTTATATATTCTCTCTCTACTTCGATAGCACGAATTTCATTTTCCGAGCACAACTTCGCAACTTTAGGTAAAGAGTGGCGATAAAAAGAAATATCATCTTTACTAAAAGAATTCTTATAAGTCTTTATCAAACGGTGAACAACTAAATCCGGGTAACGTCGAATTGGAGATGTAAAATGTGTATAGTATCTAAATGATAATCCAAAATGACTTAACGATTGATGAGAATAAACGGCTTTTGACATTGAACGTAAAGAGATCTTTTCAACAAAATTTTTAAATGGCATTTCCTTAATATCTTCAAGAATCAATCGAAGATCATTTGGAGTGAAATTTTGAGGTTTAGTATAACTCATTCCAAGACGACCCAAAATATCATAGAGACTGGTAATCGAATCTTCTGTAGGTGGCTCATGAACCCTGTATATAAAAGGAAGTCTCTCCTTCTTACGATGAAATGCAATCCACTCTGCTATTGTCCTATTAGCAAGCAGCATAAATTCTTCTATTATTCTATGACTTTCCAATCGTTCAGTCGGTTTTATCTCATAAGGTACTCCATCATCGCTCATCTTGAACATCGGTTCAGGAATATCAAAATCTATACTTCCAGCCTCACTCCTTTTCTTGTAAAGAATCCTGCTCAACTTCTTCATTTTCTCAAGAGTAGTCCAGTGAGGTCCTTTTCCCGAATTTATAATATTTTGCACTTCAGTATAGGTAAAACGCTTTTTCGATCTTATTACACCTGGTAAGACATCAAAATCCAGTATATCTCCACTTTCGGACACTTTAATTATTAACGATAGGGTTAATTTATCTTTATCCGGTTGAAGACAGCACAGAACATTAGATAAATACCCGGGAAGCATTGGGATAACATTTTCATAAAAATAGACGCTCGTTCCTCGCTTTCTTGCTTCACAATCAACAGCAGTCCCGGGTGCAATATATTGACTCACATCAGCAATGTGAACCCCTAAAACCCAATTACCTGCATCATCTTTTTCAAGTGATATAGCATCATCATAGTCTCTTGCTCTCTCAGGATCAACTGTGAATACCTCCTTCCCTCGAAAATCTAACCTATATTCAAGCTCCTTTGACAAATCCGGTAGTTGAAAGTGCTCTACTTCATCAATCACTTTCTTAGGAAAATCGTCCGGTAAGCGGAACATCTTTTTTAGAATCACAATATCATCACGAGGATCGTCTGGAATCCCCAAAATCTGTTTTATTTCACCTCTTGGCAAAGATCTGGGGCTATCCCACTGCAATCTGGTCAGTTCAACCATCTGTCCTTCACGGATATTTTTAAACCCGCCAATTACAACTATATTCACAGGAGGAGTAGGTGATTCAGGAATAACTATCCACCTGGATTGTTTCTTTTCTAAAGTCCCGAAAATCGGCTCATTTGATCTCTTTAAAACTTTTAATACCTTGCCTTCCGGTCTCTTACCTGTCTGCTTTTTGTATCTTTCCACCAAAACTTTATCATGGTTAAAAGCCGTTGCTACATCATAAGCCCCAACAAATATCTCTTCCCCATCTTCAGTAATTACAAACCCAAATCCTTTACCGGAAAAAGAAATAACTCCAGTAACATTCTTTGACAAATCCGGAATGCGATAGGTATTACGTTTACCTCTTTCTATTTTCCCTT
This sequence comes from Fidelibacterota bacterium, assembly GCA_016782645.1. Lineage (GTDB taxonomy): Bacteria > Fidelibacterota > UBA2242 > UBA2242 > UBA2242 > BS750m-G69. The sequence continues at coordinate 10,969 of JADHYC010000056.1, forward strand.
CTTCTGAAAGCTGTCGAAGAATCCACTTGAATGAGCTATATTGCGATGAAGGCACAAGAATATTTTTCGAGATTTTCCTTTGTTTAAAGAAAATTCCCTTATTCTTTCTCAGAAAAGTTATAACTCGCTTTTCCAGTTGAGTGGAATTTTTTGCCATTAAAATCTATTTTCTATATGAATATGGACTTTTGCCGTCGAAAAAGTATCTCCTTTCCCAAAACCATAATCAAGTCCAATTATACCCATTCTCGAATTTAATCTCAAACCAACTCCGTAAGAACTTGGAAAACCAATTTCATTTTTACCCGGACCGGGAAATTTATAATAACCATAATCTGAAAAAATATAGACTCTACTCAAGTCCCCAATTATCCATCTCAATTCAAATGATGTCCAGGCAATCTCACTGCCACTAAAAAAATCCTGCGAATACCCCCGGAGACTATTTGCTCCACCAAACCAAAACTGTTCGGAAAAACTCAAGTTTCCCTTAGAAAGCCACTTACCCTTAAAATGCCAATTTAAAGAAGCAACCCACTGAGGCTTGATAAGATAATCAAATTCTCCATCAATTTCACCTTGAAATTGACTTTTATCTTTCTTAGTTGTTTCACAACGGTTCCCAATTAAGCCTTTAAGATGTAATTGATAACCCCTGTCAGGATTAAACAGATTATTCCTGCTGTCTCTATGAAATTCTACACCAATCATAGTCGTTTTAGTAGGATTGAGACCAAGAACAGTACGACCACCAGGAGTTGGAATTGAAGATTGACTGTTGAAGTTTATTTGCAAATTTCCTGTTAAAATCCGCTTACCCATTCCGATAATAAATTCACGGGTTACAACCATAGTATCTCTTAAAACCTGTTGGAATTCCCCTTCACCAAAAAAATTGGTTTTCCATATCCACGGCTCAAAATATTTAAGATGAAGCAGCTGTGAATAACGATTGACTTTTGACCAATATATTGAAAGTAGCCTGCCTGTGCCTGACAAATTAAGAAGTTTTAATTCTATCTCTCCGGTGAAATACCCCTTATCAGCCCCCTTCGGTGGAACGTATCCGACTACCCCACTAAACTCATTATCGGGGTTCTCTTCTAATTTTAAAAGTAACCCATACTTACCTTCTTTCGTTTTAACAATTTCATCATAATCTTCAACTTGAAGAAAGGAATAACGGCGGAGAGAATTTTTCACCTTTTTTAAAGTAGCACTCCGATATAGAAGTCCTATATAATTTTCTGTTTCCCTCAATAGTAATTTGTTTGAAGTTCTTTCCAAACCCTCAAAAAGAAATGTATCAATAGTGACCGACTCACCCCAGTTCAGTATAAAAATTGGGTTAAAATAAATAGTCCCTAATTTTCGCACAGGTTGTATACTTTTTAAAGATAAACTTGGAAAATAGTACCCATTCTTTATTGGAATACTTAAAACATTTTCTGTTAATTCGTCATAAGCAGAATTGTTAACTTTCTTTTTAGAATATTTATCTATAATGTCATCAAGACTATTTTGATCCATCTCATATTCAGAAATGATTTTTATTTCACCAAAGAAAAGCGAATCGGATACTAAACTATCAGAAACTATAGCTGCTTCTTCAGAAAAAGAATATGGAATCAGCCACAGAATTACACATATTAAAAACAATTCTTTAGATAACTTTAAAACATAAAGGATTGGTTTGCTATTTACCTGACACAAACATCTTCTGAAGTAGAGTTTTCCAAAGGGATCTCTGAGAGACAGGATACGTTTTTCACATTGAATCATTTTACCCATTAGATAAAAATAAATTTTCTAGCATTAACCATCGCTTTATCATTTTTCCCCGAAACAGATCTTCGGGGTACATTTTTATACTTAAAATAATGCACGTATTTCTCCACTTCCTATATGAAAAACATCTCTCTGCGGTTCATTCCACCCTTCATAATTGACTCTTATGCTTAAATATTTTCCTATTCTGTATTCAGCAGAAGTTCCCCATCCAATTGTCACTCCCTCTTTCTTACCTTTACTCATTTCCCATGGAATAGGATTTCCTTTTGGGGTTACTTTAACATTATCAATCTCCGAAAAGATCTTCCAACGACCTTTCCTTTTTATTTTTCTTTCATAGGACCCTTTTATACTTGTTAGAAAAGACTTTGTTGGATTAAGAGTTTTTTGAACATCTCTATTAACTATAATTTCATATTCTAAGTAATGCACTTTATTCAATAAATATGAAAAACTGTTTCTATATTTAATCGTTTTAATATTTCGATCCCGAAGTGAATTAAACACAGAATTTCTCTTTAATTCTTTTGATGACATTTCCGAATCTAATTTGATTTTCCAAAGAAATGTTCCCTTATACCGAACAGAATATTCATTTGAAACATTCTTTTCTCTTCCTCTGACGTCAAGTTGGCTTATCCTATTTGAATTGAGTAAACGAAAACGGATATTACCTCGAAGAGATTTAATCCAATATGTGACATCCTGTTGAATTATTCTATTAAAATAAGCCCATTTATCATCAATATTTGATGGTAAAAATGTCCAAAGTCTGAATGGATTATCACCTTTCTTGATCTGTTGTTGTAATCGAATATCCGTGAGAGTAACGATATTCTTAAGCCATGTCCGGGATATTTTGCTTTTCAACGAGCTTCCGTTGAATCTTAATCTGATACCATTCTGAAAACTTGTCACGGGTTCTTTGATATTTGATGGCGTTATCCTTAAAACATAATCACCTTGAGGATGTGGAACATAATCAGCAAAAGTAGAATCATATAAAAATTGCCCTTCACCTTTACCTACATAAAAATATCGCCATTCTTTCTTCACTGTTCTCTCTTCTTCAACTTTCATATTTGTCTCCCACCGAAAAGGGAGCTTCTTAGGATCGTGCTTCAACATCAAATAAATAAGTTGAAAATCAATATCCGGCAATGAACTATCCCCATAATATTTTTTTATCCTCTTGGTGTAATTCCACTGCGAAGATAGATTCTTCCAATTTAAAATTTGACCACTAAAATTTATGTTTTGTGACCTTGTCTTTGTTATCCATTGCTCATTAGAATAATCATCATCCCGTCGAAGGTGATTCTCAATCTTCCACCTTATTTTACACTCAGATGAAGATTCAAAACCATAAGTTTGTTCAAGAAATTGAAAATCACTCTCTTCATTTATATCACCATCCCTCTTTTCATAATAAATCCCAACATAAGGCTTAATTTTGAAGACTTTTAACTGACTAAACGATTTCTTGCGAACCCAATTTCTTGAACTTAAAGACCCAACCGTACGTGTAATCTTTTCCTGGTAGAATTCATTTTTCTCAAACCACTTATAATTCAAAGAGCCACCCAGTTTATATCTTTCTGAGTGGATATCTCCCTGGCTAAATGCTCCTCCCTCAAAAATGCATAAAAGAGCATCTTTCAAATTGTACTTAATTAAACCCTCATAATACTTTTCTCCCTGTGTGGAATCTGATGGCAAATCCCATCTTCTCCTGTATTCCACTACTTGATGACGATCAATTGGGCTAAAATGTTCTCCTTCCTCCCGGAATTTACCTAAAAATGAAAGGTTACTAATTTTAGATATCGGGATAGTAAATGACGTTTTGACGTTTATTGCATTTCCCTTATTATCTAAATCATCATAAGGAGAAAAAGTATTTCTGTCATAATCCGATATCGCAAATTCCGACATTATGGAAAAATTTCTTGACGGATCCCATGTTCCTGATACATGATAAAGCCGCTGTTTCTTTGGTAGCTTTAACGGTTTTGCAGGTAAATATACAGCCTCTTCTTTATCACTTTGAGTGACAGCAGGATCGCTCTTATTTACCCATTCAAAATAGACAATATCAGCAGTATATTTTTTCCTATATTGTCCCTGTGTCCCAACATTATAAAATGTTGCAGAATGAGTTCCTTTTCCGATTCCTACAAAAACAAGAATGGAATCCTCAAGAATATAAACTCCGGAAGAATCCATAATAATTGTACTCTGAAACGCTGCCATTTCATTATCACCCGCAGATTTTAATTTTGCTCTATCGCTCTTACTTATTAGCAATTCAATAGGATTTTCCTTATCATCCGATTCATTTATAAAACCTGCTGATAACTGCAATTTTTCATTTAAAAAGGTTGTCGAATTTTTTGCTAACCAAATATTTTTCGCATATACAAAATTAGAATATTGAAAATCAACCGTAATTCTCGAATCCGAAGTAATAAGCTGCTTCGGAGTAAATGTTACCTCACCTGTTGAATAATCAACCACATAATCGGCATTTTCTCCCCTTGAAAGAGCTTTTCCATTTATCCATACTTTTTCTGTTCCGGCAAGAACTATAATTGCTGTTTCTCCATCTTTACCACACAATTGATATGGACCTTGATTTCCTTCATCTCCCAAAAAAAAATTCGTATGATATTGTCCTTTTGTTATAGCTCCTCCTATCACAGTTTTTCCAAAATTTCTATCACTCTCACCATAAATACCTTGAAGTTTTCTGTGATAACTTCCCAATTCCCCTCCAGGCAACGATAATTCATAATCACCAAAAGTAATCTGCTCCTTCGGCATTTTGATCTTTATAAATACTTTATCTATTTCATCTAATGTCTGAGTATTGCCTTCCGGTTGAATTGGAATATTCTGATCAGTTAGAGTTCCAATTATTGAAATATCTTCGCTAATTTTACCTTGCAATTCCAAATTTAGCCCTGATTTTAAAGATAAACCACTTCCGCTTCCAATAGTAACACCTCTATAAATTGTACCTGATCTTAGAAAGTCATAGTTTGTTGATGTCTTTATTTTAGAAGGAGAAACCTTATTTACTTTTGCAATTTTACCGGATTTCTTTGGCAGATAGATTCTTGGAGGAGGATTTATAATTTTTTGAGATGGTATATCCAGATTAAGAAATTGATACGAAGCTATTATACTAACTTTATTACTTGGAGTAGTAAATCCAGAAATCTTTCCTTTAAGCGCATCTATTTTTAAAGAGTCAAATTGCAGTGTGTCATTTGTAAGATATTCATAATCAATTGATGAAGGTAAAATATAGCGATGACTCAAGATAATAACCGAATCGCCTGGCAAAACCTGCAAAGTATCTGTTTGCCAATTATTAGAAAAAAGCATCTGGGGCAATAAAATCGAAAAAAATATAACTATTCGCCAAAAAGATGCTTGTAGCCAATCGATAATAAGCGGTTCAGAACCATTTAGGTTAGATTGACTATTATTGTCACTTCCAAACTGTGTTCGTCTCATGGATATCCCTGTTTGGAAAGAAATAAGAAAAAGCACGTTTGTACAATCCCGATCAATATTCTAAACTTTCAAAATTGCAAACAACAATTACTCCTGATTCATTCAGTAATAAAAGAGAATCCTTAATGACTATCCCTGAAATAAAAAAAGTATTAATCTCATATCCAATAATTATAGGAGAAAACCATTCTGATAACTTATTTGAATACAACAGGAGTTTTGGTTCTGATTGACTTAATATTAGAAAATTTTCATTTATCAAAACAAGTCCATTCGCTTCAATATCTTCCAGAGGTAAAATCTCTCTTATTGGTGTACCAAATCTACCAAATTGTACAAGACGACCATCTTTCTCGAGTACCGTAATAACATCATTTTTACTGATGCGAATCTGAAATGGCTCGAACAATGTATACTCTCCATATTCAGCACCTCCAAACTTCGATACCTCATTTTTCTGCATATCGAAACGGATAACTTCATCATTTTCCTCATCAAGTATAAAAATCTCACCCAATTTAGAAACTGCAACT
>JADHYC010000057.1 GCA_016782645.1 Fidelibacterota bacterium
CATGGGAAGCGCTTCCGCGAAATGGGCTATCATGGCGCCGATTTTTGTTCCTATGTTTATGCTGCTCGGTTATCATCCTGCCGTTACCCAGGCTGCCTTTCGTATTGGAGATTCCGTGACGAATGTAATAACGCCGATGATGAGCTATTTTGCGCTCATTGTGGCTTTTGCCCAGAAGTATGATGAAAAGGCGGGTATCGGTACCATTATCGCCACAATGCTACCCTATACGATATTCCTGACCATTTCCTGGATAATACTGCTGTCAATCTGGATGCTGCTGGGATTACCCATCGGAGTCGGTGCGCCGCTTTATTTGCCCTGATTATATCTGTAATTATTGATTATTATAAAGATGATACCCTACGATAATATCCTGATGTTATATTGAGAGATAATATGCATAAAAAAGCCTATCAGGGTTTAGAAATTTACTATCATTTATATCATTCGCAAATTGGCAGATAGAATAAAAGAAATCATTCCTCCGGATGTATCAGATATTATGTCAAAGGTTGAAAATCTGTTTTAGATCGTTCGATTCAAAGTTTTAACCCAAAAGAACCGTCAGGTGATTTTGGGAGATTTTTTTATCTCAGATAGATATGGAAAAACTGCGTGAGCGCTTTGATAGAGGGCGTAAACGGATAGAACTGGAGATACTTCGGTCTGCAATTGAGCGAAAAATACATGAAATCAGCAGCGAGGAGGAAATGGATTAAAAATAATCTTAGTAACAGGGATTCCTCAAGTCCGAATGATTTCTGTCAGGCAGGCTATGCGCTACAAAAAATATTAAAAATCCACGCTATAATAAAAGCTATTCGTAGTATTGACAGTATTGTTTGAGGATAAGTGGACTCGGCAGCCCACAGCTACAATTTCAAGAAATTTGCTTGGACAATAATGGCACTTGCATATTGCCCATTTAGATTCTATTTTTCTATCATGAAAGATATTCGAAGAAAATTAAATGAGTTATACAACAGGGAGGAGAAGGAGAAAAATAATAGAGGGTATAAAAATACCTCACTTCGTGAGGAACTGAAACGCCTCTTCTACGATCGTATTCCAATAAAGCATTTTCCTAAGAGTCAAATTGAAAAGGACATTTTACCTCTTGAAGAAATGGTAAATGGTCGCTGGATCAATACTCATTTTGGAGATATTTTCCGTGCTGAATTCATATACGATCTTTCAGAATCTTATGGAGCATTAGACCTTAATGAAATCTACCAATTTGATACTTCTGACTTTGAAGATTATTTTCAAATTCCTAATATTGATTCTCCTGATAATATTATATTTATTGATACCGAAACGACAGGACTTAGTGGCGGTTCTGGAACTGTTGCTTTTATGGTTGGATTAGGTTGGCTAAAAAATCAAAAATTTATCATTTACCAATATTTTATTACGCAGCTCAGTCATGAAGAGGGTATGTTGGAATTGTTAAAATCCGAGTTTCAGAAGTTCACCTGTATTACCAGTTTTAACGGAAAGAGTTTTGATATACCGCTTTTGAATACACGGTTTGTGATGAATCGTTTATCACCTGTATTGCAAAATTATCCTCATATAGATTTGTTACATATAAGCCGTTCACTATGGAAATATTCAATTGAAAATTGCAAACTGAAAACTTTAGAAATAGATCTATTAGGGCTTGAGCGGCAAGACGATATTCCAGGCGAATTAATTCCTGATGTCTATTTCGAATATTTGCGCAGCAGAAATCTGGAAAAAATCGAACATATCTTTTATCATAATCGTTTTGATATCATTTCGATGCTTGCAAGTTTAATTCTAATTTTTAAAACATTGAAAAGTAAAGTACCAGAAAAAAATCCACTGACTGATTATGCAAAAGGACGGTTATATAGCCGAAAAAAAGATATTGAAAGAAGTATTTGTCATTATAAAAATGTCTTAGAATCGTCTATTTTGTGCAGTCGTCGGCTAAAGACATTACTGGAATTAGCGCAGTTGTATAAAAATAATAAACAATATGAAAAAGCCGTCCCATTATGGGAAACAGCTCTTGATCCACAATTTCCATTTTCGTTGGAACCATATATTGAATTAGCAAAATATTATGAACACATTAGAAAAGATCTACAAAAAGCATTGGATACAACAAATTCAGCTTTTTTTAAACTCCCTGAGCGCAGGCGAAAAGAGATTGCCGAATTAATTAAACGTAGAGAACGGCTTAATACAAAATTATTAAGGAAGAAAAAGAAATCACAAGGAGAGTAAATGGCATTAACAATAGACGCTCTATTAATAAAAAATAAAATCAGTAGGAATATTGAATATATTTACGAATTAGAGGGCTCTAATGGAGAATTCTTGCCATTCCCAGAAGATTTATTGCCTGAAATTCAAGAGGTGATGAGAAAAAAGAATATTCAGCAACTTTACTCTCATCAATCGGAAAGTTGGAAGTTGGCACAGGCTCACCAGGATTTCACAATTGTAACACCAACCGCTTCAGGAAAAACCATAACATATAACCTACCGGTTTTACAGGAGATCATACAAAATCCGTCCTCCAAAGCACTATATATTTTTCCTACAAAAGCACTAAGTCAGGATCAAATGACCGAATTACATATCCTTATAACATTACTTGAGCGAGATATTAAAGTATTTACTTTTGATGGCGATACTCCGGCGGATGCACGGAAGGCTATTCGAAAGCAAGGAAATATTGTTATAACTAACCCGGATATGTTGCATCAAGGCATTCTACCACATCATACCAAATGGATACAATTTTTTCAGAACTTAAAGTTTGTTGTAATTGATGAAATGCACATTTATCGAGGTGTATTTGGCTCGCATTTTACCAACCTTATACGTCGCTTGAAACGTGTATGTGATTTTTACCGTTCTAATCCGTTATTTATTCTATGTTCAGCCACTATTGCCAATCCAGGAGAACATGCAGAAAAATTATTAGAAAAGTCGATAAAAGTGATCGAGAAATCTGGTGCACCGGTAAGTCCTAAGAAGATCGCTTTCTACAATCCTCCTGTAGTCAATAAAGAATTGGGTATTCGAGCCAGCTATATAAAACAGGCACGGAATATTGCAAGAATGTTCATTGAGAATAATATTCAAACAATTGTCTTTGCATTGTCCCGCTTGAATGTAGAAATATTGACAAAGTATTTAAAAGATGATTTCGAGAGTGATCGTGAATCAATGGGACAACCGGAAAAAATTGCCGGATACCGTGGTGGATATTTACCTAATCGTCGCAGAGAAATAGAAAAGGGGATAAGAAGCGGTGAAATTCAAGGTGTAATTTCTACTAATGCACTTGAATTAGGTATTGATATTGGAAATCTTGACGCCGCTATTTTAGCCGGTTATCCGGGGAGTATTTCCAGCACATGGCAACAGATTGGAAGAGCTGGACGGCGTGGTAAATCTGCATTAGGAGTATTTATTGCGCGTTCGCACCCAATTGATCAATTTTTGATGCAGCATCCTGAATATTTCTTCTCTCGTTCTCCTGAACATGCACGAATTAATCCGGATAATCTCATGATACTTGTCGATCATATAAAGTGTGCTGCTTTTGAATTGCCTTTCAGTGAAGGAGATAAATTCGGTTATGTCAATTGGAAAGACCTGCAAGAAATTCTTAAGTTTTTACAAGAAGGCGGGATTCTCCATAAGAGCGGAAATCGGTGGTATTGGTCAGAGGATGTTTATCCTGCAGCAAATGTGAATTTACGAAGAATACCAGAAGGAAATTTTGTTGTCATTGATACTGTTCTAAATAATATAATCATTGCGGAAGTGGATTATAGCTCAGCAGCCATGACAATATTTCCCGATGCAGTTTACATGGCTTCCGGAACACAATACATCGTCGATGAATTGGATTGGGATGGGCGTAAGGCTTATGTTAGAAAAACTGATTCAGACTATTATACTGATGCAATCGATTATACTAATGTTAAGGTACTAACTGAGGATGAGCGGTGTAATTCAGGACAAATAGACGTTTTTCAAGGTGAAGTTCAGGTCGTGACTCGTGTTGTGGGGTTCAAGAAAATAAAATTCTATTCACTCGAAAACGTAGGTTACGGAAAGATAAATCTTCCCGATATAGAAATGGCAACAACTGCATACTGGTTCACTATTCCACAAAGGGTTTTAGACAATTTACCATATTCAAGGGCAGAAAGCATTGATGGGATTTTAGGTATCAGCAAAGCACTCCATTCTATAGCGGCGTTGAAGATAATGAGTGAGACACATGATATTCATCGTGCTGTTGGAGATAAGACTTCAGAATGGTTTGCCATGAATACTATTACGCAAAGAGGAATATATACTCCTGCTTCTGAAAATTCTCATTCTGTAAAACTTGATCCAGATGATTTGATAAGATTTCAACCAACAATTTTTATTTATGATAATTACCAGGGAGGTATAGGCTTTAGCCCACTATTGTATGATTCTCACGAAGAACTATTGCGAAACACGTTAGATTTGATAGAAAAATGCCCGTGTAAAGACGGCTGCCCCTCTTGTATTGGACCTTCAAAGGAAGTAGGGAAGAATACAAAAAGAATTGCAGTAGATATTCTTAAATCTATAGTAAATCTAAATTAAGCGATTTTGTAAAACAAACACTCTTGTTTGCCTGCCCGCTCATGCCCGTCCGACATCGGCTTCACCTCAGACAAATGAAGTGCGGGTCTTGCAATGGCGGGTCTTCGTTCTTTGTACGGTTATAATCAGTTACACCACATATATGAAAAGTTAAGAGCTAACCGATGTGAAAGTTGATAAATTTGCTCAACTCAGTGTAAATTAATTCGGTTAAAATTAAAACAAATTTATGTCGTTTTTGCTATACTTTTCTATACATTTAGATGAATTATTTTTTACTGAATTGACATAAGTTGAAACTTTATAAGCATCAAGATGATCCGGATATGGTTTGAATAACTGTCTCGCATCTATGTAATTATATTGATCGCAGTTGAGCCAGATATTCAGGTCTTTTTTAGGAATAATTACCGGCATCCGATTGTGAATATAAGAAAGATCAGAGCTTGCTTCAGTTGTTATTACTGTATATGAATATATTTTTTTACCACTGGGGGCTTTCCAGATATTCCATAATCCAGCCATTGGCACAAGTGATTTATCCTTTCTATGAATGTAATAGGGCTGTTTTCGACTGCCCTCACGCTTCCACTCATAGTAGCCGTCACTAATGATAATACAGCGATTCTTATATACCAGGTTAAAAAATGAAGGTTTTTCTGTTAATGTTTCGGACCTGGCATTTATTAATATCGAAACATTCTTTTCATCTCTGGACCATGAGGGGATCAGACCCCATACCATTGGTTTCACAATGCGATAATTATCATAAATAAGTGCTGGTACTATATGGGTAGGTGCTATATTGTAACTTGGTGTGTAATCAAAGGAGTCGTCCCATTCATCTATTGAAAGTTGTTCAATAATTTCTAATTTACCCCTAGTTAGTGTTTTTCGTCCACACATTTCAATTTTCTCTTTTAATTATATGCATTACACATCATTGAAGAATAATTTACAATTTTATCTTGATCTTTTCGCTTTAATTTCTCGATCATTTGTTGAAGACTGGCTAATTTTTCAACAGTAACTGTATAAATATCAAATGCTTTTTCAACTTTACCTCGCAATACAAACAATGTTTCCCAATTGAGCAGGTCACCATATTTTGTAAACACTGCGGGAAACATTATGCACTCGTAAATATCTGTTTCATCCTCAAAAGTAACAAATTCCATAGGTTCACGTTTTTTTGTGGTGGTCACTTTTCGTGTAATATAAACACCGGCAAGATTGATGGTCTGCCCTAAATACTTCGATAAATCTTTAGCCTTTTTTATCTTATTATTAAGTATAGGTAAATATTCCATTAACGGGTGCTCAGATATAGGAAAACCAAAGGATTCAATTTCCAGCATAAGTTTTTCATGGTTGCTTAACGGCTTTTTACTAATAGATATCCCGGTTGATTTTCTTTCACCTTCTTGTAGATAAAAACTGGCTACTCTAAATGCAATCTCTTTATGAGTGAGTTCCGGTTCCAATTCACTGAAACAGCCGGCATCGGTCAATAGCATAGCATCTGCAAAATCAATATCTGTCCTTATTAGAAAATCATCTAATGATTCATAATTGCCCGTTTTCCGTTCTTTTAAAATGGCATTAATGCACTTTTGTTGTAGTCCCTTAATTGCCATAAATCCTATGCGAATTTTATTCTTTCTACCTTTATATTCACGATCACTGAGGTTGATATGTGGCGGCAATATACGGATACCAAATCTTCTTGCTTCGCTTAAATAGGCATAGGTGGAATAATATCCACCCTGGTTTGTGATAACGGCTGTAAGGAATTCTGCCGGATAATGGGCTTTTAGATAGGCACAGGTAAAAGATAGCATCGCATACGAGGCGGAATGTGGTTTGCAAAAAGAATAGCCGGAGAACGACTGTATCATCTTCCAGAGCGATATTGCCAATCTTTCAGAATAGCCGCGATGTGTAGCACCGCTGATAAACTTTCTCTTCCAATAAGGAACCAAATACTCCAGAGAAGGTCTTGAAATTATCTTCCGTAGATAATCAGATTCAGCATAACTAAATCCGGCAATATCCCTGGCTACCATAGATACCTGTTCCTCATAAACCATAATGCCGTAGCTTTCATTCAAACATTTGAGGTCAGGATGCAATAGTTTCCATGGTTTGCCGTGAATCCTTTCAAGCATAATATTGATATAGCGATTAGCGGCAGGGCGGATGATCGAAGAGTAGATAACCACATTTTCAAAATCTACAACGCCTGCTTTAGCCAGAAGTTGACGTGTAGCAGGACTTTCAATATAAAAGACACCCATAGTTCGTCCGGCTTTCATAAGTGCTTCCGTTTTCGGGTCGCCAACAGCCTGAATTGTATGATAATTCATATACTCATTTCGGTAAATGCCGATCTGTTTTAATGTATCCCGTACAACTGCCAGAGAACGATTACCCAAAATATCTATCTTCAATAAGCCGGAATCTTCTACCTGATCTTTTTCCCATTCAACGATCTGTATGCCTTTAGTTGCCATCAACACAGGCACATATTTCCGAATTTCATCTGGTACGATAATCACTCCACCCGGATGTACTGAAGAGTACTGGAAAACGCCCATAACCTTTTCACTCTCTTCAAGTATTTCTTTAAGTGTATCATCTATATCCAGGTTTTGAAAGCGTTTATCAGTTCTGATCCATTCAACCATATTAGAGAGATGGCGGTGATACCCGATCCGTTTAGTTACCGCTTTAATCTCCTCATTGGAAAGCCCATACACCTTGCTTACTTCCCGGATGGATGATCTGGGTTGCATAAAAACCTGATTGGATACCATTGCTGTACGTTCTACACCATACTTTTTGAAGATATAATCCAGAATATCATCCCGCTCATCCCATGGAAAATCAACATCAATATCCGGCATATCTATACGTTCAGGATGGATAAAACGCTCAAAACAGAGATTATACCTGATAGGATCAACCTGAGTGATAAACAGGCAATAACTTACAATAGAAGCTGCACCAGACCCTCTGCCAATAGTAGCACGAGTTTGCTTAACAATATCCCATACAATCAGAAAATAGGGGGCAAATCCTTTCTGAGTAATTAATGATAATTCATACTCGATTCGCTTTTTAATGATTTCACTAATCTCACCATATCGTTTTTTAGCGCCCTCGTATATGAGCTGTCGTAGTTTCTTATTGGCACTGTGTGTTTCTTTAAGAGACTTTCCGGGGAAAATTGTATTAACATAAGTCCAATTAGTTTTACATCGCTCTGCTAAATATTGCGCATTGTTTATAGCATCCAGACTATTTGGAAAGAGGTTAATCATCTCTTTTTCAGAACGAAAGTAGTGCTGTTCGCTTTTGTAATCTTTGGATTTTAATTGAGACAAAGTAAGGTTCTTATCAATTGCTCGAAGAATCTTATGTGTTTTTTGGTCCTCAGGTTGCAAAAAATAGACATTTCCTGTAGCAACTATCTCTAACTTAAATTTTTGGGATAAACGTTTTGCTTTATGCTCTGTAACACCATATCGTAACTCAACAAACAGATGAGTATCTGATATGAATTGCGATAGTTGCTTTAATGTATTTTCCTGGTGGGCTAAAATAAATATACCTTTGTGATTATGCCTGAGTACATCTGAAATCGATAGATTTGGATCATCATGAACTTTGGAGATTATCCTGCACATGTTTTCATAACCGGATTGATTTTCCGCTAAGAGGATTATATCGTCGGTTGCAGTAATAATGTTTGTTCCGGCTATTGGTTGTATATTGTTTTCTCTGGCACTCTGTACAAAACGGATAAATCCCCATAATCCGTTAATTTCTGTAAGGGCTAAGTGACTTTGACGATATGCTTTGGTACGTTCGATTATCTGCTGGGGCGTTGCCGTCCCAGACATCTTAGAAAATGTGGAATGAATGTTTAGATTAGTAAACATAATTCAAAAGCATTTCAAATTGCAAAATGTAGCCACAAAGGTATTATTAAGATGCGAAGCAAAATTTTCAATTTGAAATTTAAAATTTATAATCTGATATTTATTTTCTCTTTATCCATAATACGCTAATTGTGAATAGCTATAATTAGTTCTCTGTGCCATTGGTGATGAAGATTTTTTCTGGGTAGTTTTCGGAATCATCAAATCCGAAGCTGTACATATGCTGGAAAACCCGTATTTCTTGCGAATTTTATCCAATGTAGCAGATAGTTTATTATTTCTTTCATCCCTGAATATATCCAGTTGAGCGGAAGCGAGATGTAAATCGGTAACATCAATGAGGATAGATCTAATACGATTCCGACGATAGTTGGCTTGAATGAATAAATTAACAACTACATCAGTCGCAGATTTATCGTCATTGAGCAGGAGGGACCCTTTCCTGGCATTTTTATAGCCATCCGTGTAGTGAATCTCTAAAGTAACTGATTTTGAGACCTGTCGTTTTTGTCGAAGTTGGTATGCTGCCTGTTCTGCAAGGTTTTTTACAACTGCTGTTAATATTTCTTCGTCGTTCGTATCTGCATCCAGGACTGTTTGTTCAATGATATGGTTGCGTAATTTAGGTGGTTTTACTATGGATCTATCCTGACCGTTGGCTTCCATCCGTATTTTTTGATAATGCCGACCAAAAAGTATTTGACCTGATTCCGAATGTGAAACCACCTCCTGGACGTTTTTTACCTGGTGAAGGAATAAAAATTTAATAATCCTGCTCACAGGTTTTTCTTGTACTGATGGTAAAACATCTGATTGCAGTGGAGCAAGAAAGCGAGATTCATTGCCAGGTTCGATTTTGTAAATGTTTTCAGGTGCTACAGCAGTAGAGATGCGGCTGACCAGTTTATTAGTGCTAATACCTATTAAACTATTCAGGTTTGCTTTGGAATGGATGTCACTTGATATTAAGCATCCCACCTGGATATTATTTTTATAGATATTATCCATCCCCGTCATGTCAATGTAGTATTGTCCAAAGACGGTGGGTTCAATAATAGGAGAATAAACAGATAATGTTTTATAAATATATCGGTGCATTTTAGAATATAGAATGGAATTGTAGGGTAAAAGTACCACGCTATGCGACATCTTTCGGGCAAGAGAGACTTTTAACCCTTTTTGCAAGCCTTCTTCAATAGCTTCTTTAGTTACTGAAATAATCGTCCCGTTCTGCTGATTGGAAGAAATAATAGCAATAGGGCGATTGCGAAGGCTGAAATCTAACATTTGCTCCACTTGAAGCTCAAAATCTTGTAATCTTATATGAAATACAGACCTATCCATGATTAGTAATGATTCTACTTATCCCGGTGGGGAAAAGAAGTTTCCATAACAATTCATTAATATTTTCTAAATATGAATAATACTGTGCCACCGATTTTAAATTCGTCTTCAGGACTGACGTAAATAATATCATACTCTGGATTACGCGGGTGTAATTCAATTCCACCCGGTTTAGGATAATAACGTTTCAGTGTTGCCTCATTATTGATAAAAGCAACGACTGTTTGCCCGTATTCTGCATCAGGCTTATTGCGGATAATGACATAATCCCCATCCTGAATATTGTCCTCAATCAGAGAATCACCTTTGACTTTTAATACATAATTATCCGTGTGAATATAAGATGGTGGTACTTCGATAAGTTCTCTGTTTTCAATTGCCTCCAAAGGATAACCTGCAGCAATTAGTCCAAGTAAAGGCAAAGTATTATCTTGTTGCTGTTCCACTGAAAGTGCCCGTTTTCCATTATAACCTCTTGTCCGCTTGAGGACACCGGAACTTTCCAATTCATTGACATACCAATTTATAGTGCCTAAAGATTTAATATTTAAGCCATCCATTATCTCTTTAAAAGTAGGTACTCGTCCATTGGCACTGATAAAACCCTTGATAAAATCCAGGAAGTGCTGCTTTTTGGGTGACAGTTGCATCTTCTTCTCCATTATATAAATCGTAAGTTACTCGTAAGTAATATAAGATGTATTTATTTAAATGCAAAGTGTTTTTTTAAAATATTCGCTTCAGAGATTTAAAAATAATTTTACAGCTAATGATTGATTTACGTAGATATTTCTGACCCGCAACTCAAACACTCTTGTTTGAGTATCATTAATCAAGAGTAGAATACATTTTGTACCAAGCAATAGTGTTTGATTTATAATCTATTTTATCGTCATCAAATCCAGATTTTCCGGTCTTTCAAATTCTATATGTGCTGTCCTACCTTTTTTAATTGCGTGCTTAATTATTTTTTGTTCAAAAAATAGATAAATAATCGGGATTATAATTAATGTTAGAACCGTTGCCAGGGTTAAACCACCAATAACAGCCCGAGCCATACCGACCCAAAGTTCAGCGCCTGATCCAAGCTCTAATGCAATCGGAAACATTGCTAAAATGGTCGTGAGTGCAGTCATCAGAATCGGTCGCATGCGGCGCTTCCCTCCTATTAAAATTGCAACCCACAGATCATGGCCATGTTTCTCACGTAATTGATTAATATAATCGACTAGCACAATTCCGTTATTAACGACAATCCCTACCAGTAGTATAAATCCTATTAGGGCTGTAACACTTAAAGTAGTACCCGTCAAGAATAGCCCCCAAACTGCTCCCATAATAGCTAAGGGAACGGTAAAAATTATAATAAAGGGATCCAGTAAAGATTCGAATTGTGAAGCCATTACCATATATACTAAAAACAAGGCTACAATAATTGCCACACCGAGGTACATGAATGATTCCTGCATATCTTCAGCAGCGCCGCCAATTTCCCAGCGGTAATTTTGTGGATAATTCATGTCGTTAAGCTGATCTTGAACATCTGCAAGTACTGATTGTAAATCCCGTTCGGATACCGAACACGATACACTTATCATCCTTTCCTGATCTTCTCTGTCAATTTGGGCTGCGGCTTCACCGAGAACGATGGAAGCAACGTTTTTCAGTGGTACTTGATTACCCGTGATTGAAGTGATAAATATATTTTCAAGATCGGTTCTCGATTGCCGGTGACTTTCGTCAAGTTGTACGATTACATTGTATTCTTCACCACCTTCGCGGAATCTCGTTGCCAGTTTACCTTTTATTGCAGTTTCTATAGTAGTAGCAACCTGGTAGACTGACAACCCTAAAGCGGAAACACGATCCCGGTTAATACGGATTTGATATTCCGGTTTGGGCTGGCTATAGCTTTTTTTAATATCTATTACCCCATCAATATTTTTCATACGAGATTCTAATTCATCACCCAATGAGGTGGTAATTTTTCTGTCAAAACCGAAGATTTTAATAACAATATCCCCTTCACTACCGAACATGTGCCCCGATTGCATACTTACTTTAGTACCTGGTAATAAATCAAGTTTTTTACGCAAGTTTGCTTCAATTTCAAAACTGCTTCTTTTACGATCTTTAACATCGGGTATGCTGATATTTATTTCCCCCCTGTTTGAACCGGAACCAAACATCGCAGCCCAGCCTTCACCCGTTCCAAAACTGATCTGCACATTTCTGAGTTCCGGCACCTCTTCAATTATAATGTCTTCGATTTTTCTAAATGTTTTGTCTGTCGTGGTCAATGACGCCCGGGTCTCCCTCTCAACCTGTAACTGAATAAAGGACTGATCGGTTTTAGGCATAAATTCACCACCGACTTTTGAGAAAATAAAAATAGTAGCGATAAACATGGTAATTACTAATGCTAAAATAATTTTTTTATGACCCAACGACCAGTTCAGAAAACGGACATACTTTTTTTCTAAATTATTAAGGAAATTGCTAATCCCATCATCAATGCTTCTTAACAATTTCAATTTACTTCTCTTCTTCTCTTTGCCAAGTAACCTTGAAGATAAGAGAGGAATCAAAGTTAACGCTACTAATAAGGATACCGAAAGCGAAGAAACTATTGCCACCACCATATCATTGAACATTACGCCAGCGATTCCGGGAACAAAGAAAATCGGAACAAAAATAGCGAGTGTTGTCAACGTTGAAGCAATAATTGCAACTCCTACTTCTGTTGTACCGTCATCGGCAGCAATTTTGATATCTTTTTTCATTTCCCGATGCCGGAATATATTTTCCAGCACCACGATTGAATTATCAATTAGCAAGCCCACTGCCAGGGCAAGACCGGCCATGGAAATGATATTCAAAGTAAGCCCTATTTGACTCATTACAAAAAATGTAATGAGAATGGAAACCGGAATCGAGATTGAAGCAATAATACTGCTGCGGATGTGTCTCAGGAAAAATAACATCACAAAAAACGCCAGGATAAACGCCTGGAGCGCTGTATTAGTAAGGTTGCTTAGGGATTTTTTAATAAATTCGGATTGATCCCAGATTATATTAAAGCTTGCGCCTTGTCCAATTTCTTTAGCAATTCTTGGTAACTCTTTCAGTACGGCTGAAGCAGTTTGAATTGTATTTGCATCAGACTGTTTTTGGAGAAACATGAAAAGTGCCGGGACACCGTTATTGCGCACTATTTCAGTTTGTTCCTTATAACCATCTATCACCTGGGCAACATTTTTAAGAAAAATCGGTGAACCATTCTGCATTCCGATTACAGTGTTACTGATTTGATCGACATTTTCAAATTCACCGTATGTTCTAACCGTATATTCGGTGTGCTCGTCGTCGATAATACCACCCGGGATTTGAAGATTTTCCATACCCAATGTCTGGATAATTGACTGTAACGATACGCTATGAGCCGCTAGTTTTCTTGGATCAATTAATACTCGGATTTGACGTTCAAGTCCGCCTGATGTACCAACGGAAGCCACTCCATCTATTCTTTCCAATGCCGGTTCAACACGGTCTGTAATTAATTTTCGCAATTCAGCCATACCAAGATCGTCGGAGCTAACGGTAAAAAACATAATCGGCTGCATGGATGGATTAAAAGCAAATGTAATGGGTTCAGAGGCCTCATCCGGGAGATAGCCCCGGACAAAATCGATCATTTTTCGAACATTAATTTCAGCCTGATCCATATCAGTTTCCCAGTTAAACTCTAATAAAAGAGTCGAAGAACCCGATTTTGACCAACTAGTAATTTTTTCTAGATTCTCGACACTTACAACAGTTTCTTCAAGAGGCCGGGTAATTGTATTTTCAATATCTTCCGGTCCGACACCCGTATAATCAGTTAAAATCCCGATTATAGGAAAAGTTATATCGGGAAAAAGATCCAGCTTTAATTGGCTAAGTCCGAAAAAACCGGAACTAATGGCAATGATATATACCATTGCGAAAGTGATGCCTCGACGGATTGCTAATTTTGATATCTTCATTGTTATTTCCCTTCATCAATAATTTTAACTAATGAAGAATCCGATAAATCATATTGACCGATAGTTACAATTGTTTCTTCAAATGCCAGACCTGATAAGACTTCTATGATATTGTCACTTTCAAGTTCTGTCTGAATTTTACGCATGATTGCTATGGAATCCTTAATGACAAAAACATATTGATCGGTCATAATCCGGGTATTCCTGATTTCACCACCTAAATATTCCAATGATGTTTTTTCTATAATAGTATGTTTGGGCACAATTAAAACATTTTCATGTTTGTCGACAACTATTTCAACACGGGCAAAACCGCCGGGTTTTAATCGATGATCAGCATTATCAATGATAATTTCGCACTTGATTGTACGAGTCAACGGATTGATTGTCGGATATTTTTTATCCACTTTACCGGAGAACACTTCACCTGGATAAGTATCGACATAAATGTAGGCTTTTTGACCGGGTTTTATCAGTTCAATTTGACTTTCGACAATATCAATATTGATTTTGATTTTTTCCATTTGCACGATACTAAATGCCGGTAACTGTGGGCTTGTCTGATCCCCAACATTATAAGTTCGCATTGAAATAATTCCAGATATGGGCGCCTTAATGTATGTATCATTCAGTTGTTCTTTTACGGATTTTAGGCCGGCTTTCATTTGATTCACAGCCGCTTCAGCCGCCTCTTTCTGAGCTTTAACGCCGTCATATTGTGATTTGCTGACAGCTTTTTGTTCATACAATTTTTGAGTCCTCTGCCATTCAATCAACATGTTTTCAAATTGAGCCTGTACCGATTTCAATCCGGCCTCAGCTTGAAGAACAGCCTGTTTTATTTTAATATTATCGACGACTGCTAATAAATCACCTTCTTCAACCCGGTCATTGATGTCTACTTCAAGTTTTTTTAAGCGGGTTGGAATTGTCGAATAGACGTGTACTTCTTTATAGGGTTCCAAATTACCGAGATAAGCGATTTTACTTTCAACATCACCACGCTCAACTTTAGTAACTCTTACCGGAAATACCCGTTCCGTTTTATTATTATCTGTAGCTTTCGGCTTCCCACAGTTATTGCAAAATATAACGATTGCTATAATGATTGTAATGATCAAGTATTGGTATTTGAATTTCATTCGAGACTCCTATAACTGATTAATTGCTTTTTTTAAGTTTGCCAATGCCACATTGTATTCAAACAACGACTGTTGATAATTCATCTTTGCCTGGTTAAGAGCAAGATTTGAATTCAAAACGTCCAATTGTGTACTGGCACCTTCGGTATACATCAAATTTGCAAGCCTTAATGCTTCTGTGGCCTGTTCTATAGTTTTTTTCTGGGTTTCAACCTTCTCTTCGGCTTCTTTCATGACGAAATAGGCAGACTTGACTTCAAGCTTAATAACATTGATCAATGATTCTTCCTGATAAACAGTCTCTTTGATCGCAATTTTTGCCTGTTGCATCTTTGATGAGTTTTTCAGCCCACTAAAAAGGGGAATGCTAAGGGTAAGAGTTGAATTAAAGGATTTGTAAAAATCATCATTAGTAAAATCCAGATCATCTCTCATCCCTTGATATTGATAAGATGTACCGAAAATCACAGATGGCATTAAAGCAGCCTTGGCTATAGATAATTGCTTTCTGGTAATCAATTTTTGTTCTTGCATTATTAAGACTTCTGGTCGGTTTCGTAGAGCAATATCTAATAACTCATCCAAATTCTTATAAGACAGATCTGATTCCGTAAATTCGAGTTTCTCTTTGAAAATATAATTAACAGAGTCATTGATTCCCAATATAAGGCTTAGATTTGATTCTGCCAGGCGTAGTCCATTTTTTGATGAAACTACCATAGGTTTAAAGTTAGCAACCTGTACCTCTGCTCTTAAAACGTCAAATCTAGAGGACCTACCTGCATTGAAAAATTTATTAACTTGTTCCAGGTTCTTTTTAGATGACTCCAAAGCCTCTAAAGTAACGTCTAAGGCTGAATTGGCAAAGAGTACACCATAATATGCCCCGGTCACATCGCTCAATAATTTTTGTTCAATTGATTTTAACTGAGCTTCAGCGATGTTTCTGCCAATTCGTGACATCTGAAAACCTTTCCAAATTGCTCCTCCGGTAAAAAGAGGTTGTCTAACGTTAATGCCGTATACAAGATTATTTTCCGTACCCATCTTGAATTTTTGTTGTACACCCCCTATACTAAAAACCATAGTGGGCAATTCCCAGGCATGTTGAAAACTGGAAAAACCGCTAATAACCGGCATTAAATTCGCCCGAGCCTCAGTAACCATTGCATGGGACTTTTTTACACCTTCACGAGCTATTTTAATACTTGGATTATTCTCCAATGCAATTCTTTTGGCTGTCTCCAGGTCCAGATTCAGAGATTCAGCATATATACTGCCATATCGAGATATCAGTAATATTGCAGTAACTAAAATTATAATCTTTCTATTTAACATGTGATCTCCTGAATTTTTTAAGATTGTTTTCCAACACCTTCAACGAACTGTTTTAAAATCTGATCCGCTAATTTTTTATTAATCGGAGGTGCATCACTTAGAATGTGATCTCTTGAAAAGAGATTTATTGTACCTAAAAACCCATACATAAAGACTTTAACGTTGAGATCTTTACGAAAAATGCCTTCGTCTATTCCCTGCCGGATAATATCCAGTATAATTTGTTCATGGCTTTTAAACATTTTCCGATGGTCAAAATGTTTATTCAT
>JADHYC010000058.1 GCA_016782645.1 Fidelibacterota bacterium
GGATATATCCATCTTGGGAAAGAAGCCTACCAGGAAGCCATCGATTATTTCAGCAAAGCCGATCAGGAAAGTCCCTGGACACTTTATTACCTGGCTGTTGCAGAATATAAGACTGGCAATGATGAAAAGGCATCGGAACTGTTTGAAAAAACTGCCCATTGGAATGAGGATAGCTTCGCTTATGCTTTCGTCCGATCCAAAGCCATCGCGGCTTTGAAAGAATGAAGAGATCGTAGGGAAATGCTGACTCCCGCCTAAAGCAGAAATGATTGAGGTGTATGTGGTAAAAACAATTTCATAAGCTGATTTTACAAACTGCAAGTAGGCAATTTTTTAGAAGCAAAAAATCTTACTTGCGAGTGAAGGACACGATTACCACATAACGATGCGCTTGCACCTGACACGAACGGCTCGGTGACTTTTAGGATGTTGAGCAGTATAAAATATTTTTTGGTTTTCAGAACGTTGGTCTGCGCAAGCCTTCGTGTGGGTGAAGTGCCAACCGTTATCTCAACTAAATAAAAAATTTCCGCATGAAGATTTCAATTGTTTGCTATATTGCAAGTGCCATTTTTTGCATTCAGCGGTCTAATGTCCTTAATCAATAATTTGAATTCAACTGTTATTTGATTATTTTCCAACATGTTCAATAGTTGGTTCCATATCAGATTGCTATCCAGGTTTCTACAAAGTACTTTAGAAGGCGTTTCACTCGGAAAGCCATTCACTTACAGAAAAGGTGAGTTACATATCCCAATTTCAGGCTGTAACCAATTTGAGTGTCTTCATTTTTCCACTCAGGCACCTCTGCCGCTTTTAAATATTGAGCAAAATTTACCCAAACCCAAAAATAGAGTTCCGATACTCACAAAGATCGAAGGCAAACATATCTCTCAAATTTTATTGCACAAGTCCGACAGACAAATCCTTTTCGACTGTAATAAAGAAAATGAGTATCTCCTTTTCCAAATATTCGGGATCAACGGAAATGTCTTCCATCTGGATACCAATTTTAAAATTATAGATTCTTTCAAGAAGGCAACTAAAGCTTCAGTACCTCAGAAAACAGATTTTATAAGTCAGGATAATCTTATACTGGATTATAATTTGCTTCTAAAAATTGCTGCTGATAATCAGGATAAAACTATCTCACAATTTCTATCATCCATTTCCATACCAATTTACTCCAGGACATTAAAGAAAGAGATATTTTTCAGATCGAAATTAAACCCGTCTACTCTTATTGCCAATTTGAGAAGGAATGACTTAGAAATTTTAATAGATCAGCTGCAAAATATCCTGAACGAAATCAGTAAACCTACGCTAGCTATCTATTTTTCATCACCGCCTATATTTTCTTTGATTTCATTACATTTTATGCAAAATACCGGATATGAAAATTTCAATGATTTATACATTGCTTCTCGAACTTTTATTTCTACCTACTTCAAGTGGAAAACCCTTACAGAAAAGAAAAAAACACTTTCACGTAGGCTCGAAACATCCATATTTTCCCTCCAGAAAAAATTGAATCGCCAGATAAAAGATATTAAAAATCTCCCAACCGCCGATACTTATCGTGGATGGGCAGATACAATTCTTGCTAATCTCCATAAAATAGAAAAAGTTACATCAATGGTAACGCTTCCCCAAATGGATGATACTTCCGAAAAAATTTCAATCCCACTAAACCTAAAACTTACACCTGCAGAAAACGCACAAAAATACTACGGAAAATCACGGCATATTGACTCTTCCAGAAAAAATTTGCTTCTTGCTACAGAACAAACACGTAACTCTATCGCAAAAATAACATCTTCATTTTCCGCTGTTGAAAATGCTACTGAGATAAAGCATCTTCGTAAAATTGAAAAAGAATTGCCAACTGAAATACCCAATCAAAATCTATCGCAACAGGGTACTATACATTTACCCTATTATAAATTCATTCTTGGTAAATGGGAAATCCTTGTTGGAAGGGGTGCTCGTGACAATGATGTTTTAACATTTAAAGTCTCCCGACCGAATGATTTCTGGTTTCACGCTCAGAATGTAACCGGCTCTCATGTTATTTTAAGAAATCCACAAAAACTCGCTTCACTTCCAAAATCAATAATTGAAAAAACCGCTGGTATTGCAGCCTTTTACTGTAAGGCAAAACATTCGGGAATTGTACCCGTTGTTTACACTTTGAGAAAATATGTCTGGAAGAGGAAAAACTCCCCACTAGGAACAGTCTCGCTTAAATTTGAAAAAAGTGTGATTGTTGAGCCTTTCAACCCTAAAAAACACTAACCATCCATAAGGTCTGAATCTAAGCAGCACAAGTTTGCACTCGCTACTCGTAACAGAAACCAGAAAGATGGTATAGAGCAGACAGCTCCATTAACATAAGTCCCTCTCTCTTTCATAACAGAGAAGGACTTCATTTTAGTACTTATTTTGAGTAAATATTAAATGGCTATTTTATATTTTTAATGAACTCAGCACCCTTGAGAATTGCCTTTTGATTGAGTGGGACCAATTTTTTTCGTTTCAGGACGTCGCCGAGAGAATCCAGAACAATTTCCTGTGACATAATTCCCAGATGCTTTATAAGAGCACCTACTATAATCATATTTGCAATTTTTGTATTACCTAATTCATCAGCCATTTTTGTTGCAGGAATAGGAATAACCGTTACATCTGTCCGCGTCGGTGCACGGTCAATAAGAGAGCTATCATAAACAATTAGTCCA
Organism: Fidelibacterota bacterium; assembly: GCA_016782645.1. Classification (GTDB taxonomy): domain Bacteria; phylum Fidelibacterota; class UBA2242; order UBA2242; family UBA2242; genus BS750m-G69. Next base: position 2,739 of record JADHYC010000058.1, read on the forward strand.
CCGGAAACTACGTCCGTTTCAAACTTGTCAAGTGAAGGTCTGTTCATTGCAATCAGAATGGTAGGGTTAGCGACCACTGGTGATCCAATTTTTTTACTGGATATTTTTACACTACAATTAGCTGTTCCGCCTCTCATTTCAGGTCCATAAGAAGGTAACCAACTCACTTCATAGTTATGGCGCATTCCCATTTCAGAAAGCACAGTACCCAAACTCAGCACTCCTTGGCCACCAAATCCGGCAATCTTAATTTCTTCAGCAACCGATTTCATAATGAATGGAGCTATTTTTTCAGCATCTATCCTTGTCTCTTTTATATCCAGTATCTCATGCAATTCCGAAGGCTCAACGTTTTTCCGTGAAAAATCACGTCCTTCAAACGTATCGGAAATATCCTTTATAACGCCTAAAGGAAAATATTTTGTCATTGTATCAGTTACCCATTTCTCTCCCTGAATCGGGGTCATTTTCCATCCAGAGGGGCAAGCAGATAGAACTTCGATAAAACTGAACCCATTCTTCTCAATCTGAATCTTAAGCGCCTTTCTAACTGCCTTGCGAGTATGCATAATTGACTTTGTATCACCAAGCATTACTCTTTCAACATAAACAGGTGCTTCCAGGGTTGCTATTATCTCGCTCATGTGGATTGGATAGCCCTCATTCTCAACACTTCTACCCAGAGGAGTGGTCATAGTTATCTGACCAATCAAAGTGGTCGGCGCCATCTGACCGCCAGTCATTCCATAAATAGCATTGTTAACGAAAAAAACAGTAAGTCCTTCACCACGATTTGCTGCGTTAATAATTTCCAATCCACCAATAGCAGCCAAATCACCATCACCCTGATAGCTTATCACTATACTATTTGGATTTGCACGTTTCAAACCAGTACCAACAGCAGGAGCTCTTCCGTGCGCTACCTGCACATTCCCGGTATGAAAATAATAATACGCAAATACGCTGCATCCAACTGGACTAATGAATATTGTCCTATCCTGAACACCGAAATCCTCTAATGCCTCAGCAATTAATTTGTGAAGGATTCCATGCCCACAACCGGGACAATATGTTGTAGTTAATTTATCAGCACCCGGACGTCTTTCATATACATCATAAAATACATCTGATTTTCTTAATACTTTATTCATGACAACCTCATTATCTTCATCACTTTATCATGAACTTCTTTCATTGAAGGAACATTTCCACCCATTCTATTATAGAAATAAACGGGTTTTTTCCCTTCTACAACCAGCCTGACATCATCCACCATTTGACCATTGCTCATTTCCAGTGTTAAAAAGAATTTTACTCTTTCAGTTAGTTCAGCAATTTTTTTCTTTGGAAATGGAAACAGTGTAATCGGTCGTAACATCCCAGCCTTGACACCCTCCTCTCGAAGTTCATCAATTACAGAATGAATAATTCTCGAAACAATACCATAACCGATAAGTACTATTTCTGCATCATCAGTATGATATTCTTCGACCCTAACTTCTTGTTCTTCAATTATACTATATTTCTTTTGAAGTTTGTTAACATGACGTTCTAGGTCATCCGGATCCAGTTCTATTGAGGTAATCACATTGTCTGAAGTTTCAATAGTACCCTTAACTACCCAGGATTTTTCAGGAATCTTTTCCTGTGCTATTGGCTCCGGAAATTCTACTGGTTCCATCATCTGACCTATAAATCCATCAGTGAGAACAAATACGGGGTTGCGGTACTTATCAGCAAGATCGAAAGCTAATATCCCAAGATCACACATTTCCTGAACAGAGTTTGGAGCAAGCACTATATTCTTATAGTTTCCGTGACCTCCGCCTTTAACTACCTGATTGTAATCACTCTGTTCCGGTGCAATACTCCCGAGACCGGGACCTCCACGCATAATATCAACAATTACACATGGAAGTTCTGAACCTGCGCAGTAAGATACTCCTTCCTGTTTCAGGCTTATACCGGGCCCTGAAGAAGCAGTCATAGCTCTTAACCCTGCAGATGATGCTCCATAAACCATATTTATCGCCGCAATTTCACTCTCTGCCTGTATAAATGTTCCACCAGCTCGTGGAAAATATAGTGCTGCCGCATGTGCTATTTCGCTTGCTGGTGTGATAGGATAACCATAATAAGCTTTGCACCCAGCAAGAATAGCTCCCTTCACAACAGCCTCATTACCTTTTAAGAATTGTTTGGGCATAAAAAACCTCCTTTATTAACATAAGTATCGAGTATTCCAAGAATTAATACCTTCATAGCTCGAGTATTTAATCATTTCCCTTCTTCTATCAGTTTAAAACAATTGGTACAAATCAATTCATTAGGATTCGTACTTTTGCTAAAGACCTTGTGTTTCACTCCACAACGAGGACACATCCTTATATCTGTTATCAGGTCCCAACGCTTAAAAACTGTAATAGCGCCAGGTTCCGGACAGGCATAAAAGCATACACCGCATCCTGTGCAACCTTCGCCTTTGTAAGCTAAGGTATGATAGCCATGAGTATTAAATTTCTCAGAAAGATACAATACTTTTGGAGGACATGCTTCAATACATAAACTGCACCCTTTACACTCCTCTGTATTGATTACTACATGCCCCCTACTTGCTGCTTCACTCATAATCCACTCCGATTTATGTAATACATTTTTTTTCGCCGAAATATGGAAACTTTGATTTCAAATTACCCCAAAGTGGTCTCTTTCCCAGAGGGACTCCTTCGGAGCGATACAAATTTTAAATTGGAAATCGTCCCGGATGGATGCCTTTCCGTATGAATCCCCCGTGATTGGCACAAATTGTGGGAAATTCACACTTACAAACAGCTGTATTTTTTGAAAACCTCCTCAAATCCTGTCAGTGCTCTATTAATCGTTTGCTCTGAAACACAAAACGAAATCCGAAAATGACCAGGACGATGAAAACCTGAGCCCGGAGTAACTAATATACGTTTTTCCTGTAACGCTTTTACAAACTTAATATCATCGGCAATCGGACTTTTTGGAAACATATAGAATGTTCCTTCTGGCTTCATTACAACATAACCGATTTTTTTAAGAGCATTATATAAGATATCTCTCCGTCTTTGATAAATAGATACATCTACACTCGAATTTAAGACTCTTTTTATCACTCTCTGCATCAAAGCCGGAGCATTTATATAACCTAAAATCCTGTTGCAAAAAGTCGCAGCACTGATTATATCCCCAAAATCTTCAATCAAAGGACTAACTGCAAGATAGCCAATTCTCTCTCCTGCTAAAGACAAATCTTTGGAAAATGATGTGGCTAAGATTGTATTTTTATAAAAACTAAGAGGCGAAATATATTTAAGCCCATCATAAACAATTTTTTTATATGGTTCATCAGCAAGAAGATAAATAGGATGACCTATACTTTCGCTTTTTGCTAATAATAATTCTCCTAATTTTTTAAGAGTATGTGATGGATAAATACGTCCTGTTGGATTGTTTGGAGAATTAATTAAAACAGCTCTTGTTCTGGAATTAATTTTAGTTTTCAAGTCATCTAAATCCGGCAGAAAATCTTCCGTAGATCGGGATTCAACCTTTACACCTTGATGGTTATCAATATAAAAATCATATTCAGGAAAATAAGGCGCTATGATGAATATCTCATCTCCTGACTCTAAGATCGACTTCAATATAACATTCAATGCACCGGCAGCGCCGCATGTCATTATTATATTATTCTCAGTAAATTCAAGACCGCTTTCCCGTCTTAACATATCTGAAACGGCAATTCGTGTTTCAGGATAACCGGCATTAGGCATATACCCATGAATGAAGCAACCTTTTTTATTTGCTTCATCTGCTAACACAGCATCAAATTCTGGTGGTGAAGGTAAATCGGGGTTACCAAGCGAAAAGTCGAATACATTTTCTTCACCATACTGCTTTTTTAAAATTATTCCGGTCTCAAACATTCTCCTTATCCATGAAGAATGCGTCAAACTTTCTGCTATCTTACTGGAGATCGGCATATTTATTCCATTAATTATTAATGATTTTTAACTATTAATTTCACCTTTTTCACATATAAGAAATTTGAACTCAAATAAGATGTATAAATCAAACGTTTACTCACGATGGAATATGAAGACAAAAACAATGCCAGCATATATTGTATAGGTTTATGTAAAAGGCTATCTATGAAATAGCCCATTAAACGAAGAGAAAAACACCTTATATTATCTACTATCTGGAAAATGTGATTCCTTTATCTCAAATTTTATCTGTAATCATTCTCAAATATCAAAACAAAATTCACGGAATTGGTTTCTCCTCCGAAAAAGAAACCATCACATTATCTCTCTATATATGAGTTCTCAGTTGTGGGAAATATTTAATAAGGAAATAAATAATCTATAAGTCCATTTTAAAAAGGTCATAAAAGCAATTAATTGGATGTCATCCTGAGTTCATCGAAGGGAGACATCCTCTAAGCACACTTCGATAACATCACAATAAATTGTGATTACTCAGTGTGACAGGGATAAATTTTAGTTTTTTAAGTAAACTCATTATAATTTTAAACTAAATGGATTGGTAACAGATAGTAATTAAGTAAGCACTTTCACATAATTTTCAACTCATCCCAATAAGAATTAACATCGCTATTCCACCTATTATCTTAGTAATTTTCCCACCAACAGCTCCGGTCAGTGCCCCTATTCCAGAATTGATAGCGTTTCTGATATCATTTTTCGTAAGATATTCAACAATAAAAGCACCTAAAAAGGCACCAATAAAAGCACCTATTAATGATCCGATTATAGGAATCATTCCAGTTCCAACGATAGCACCCAGAATGCTACCAAAGATCGCAGCTACTGTTCCAGGATTGGAAGCTCCGAATTTTTTACTGCTCCAGGTGGTGATTAGAAATTCAAATAGTTCTAAAGCAACTGCAATTGAAAAAAGTATTCCAACAATATTCCATTTAATACCCGGCACAGTATCAATCAATTGAAAGATTATATTCAACACAACGATTAAAAATGTTCCCGGAAGACTAAAAGGAATTGTTAACACCGATCCGATCAATAACAACCAATAAACAGCTAAAATCACATATTCCATAATGACTCATAATCCATGTTATTTTAAAATTACTAAATCTGATTATACAGTTGAAAACGACGTTCTAACTCCATTTTCAATTTCAATCATATAAACATAAACCACATGTGTAGAAATTGGAATGATATACAATATTACTATTAACTCACAATGATAAGTTAGAGTATTCCTTCATTTATCGATAAATAATATTTACAGGAAAGGGTCAGTTTATTAAATCACAGTTTTTGTGCCTCAATCATAAAAATATCGTTACTGTCGATTGACTTTTTTAATATAAATGATTGATCCTTTAACATATTGCATATTTCATCAATTGGTTCAAGAATATCATCACATACAGGCTCTCCTGCTGAGTGATGTACAGCATTTATTGCCTTTCTGCCTTGAGGGTGAATAATAAAATATCTTCCCCCTTTTCTTAAAACACGGTAGTATTCCCGAATGGCAATATTTTTGAATCTGAGATGTGGAAAGAAGCAGTAATTCATTATAACGTTGACAGATTCACTTTTTATAGGTAATTCTTCACCTAATCCAAGAACAATATTGCTTTTTCCATTATTTTTATACTTATACTGTTGAAGCATTCTGAAAGCAAAGTCTAATCCAATAAAAGTTGATTCAGGAGCTCTATTTTTTAAAATTGATAACAAATTGCCTATGCCGCAGCCAACATCTAATATGACATCAAAGGGAAAAAATGAAATTTTACTAATAATATCTTCAGCACTTTTCCTATCCTCATCAGAAAAATTCCACTCCCGGGCTCTTGAATTAAAAAATTCTCTTTGTCTCTCATATTCTCTAAGAATCATAAAAATCACTCAATACTTCGCCGTTATTCCAATAGTAAAGGTTCGACCAGGCATCGGAAAGCGATACATAGTTTCGTAAGACAAATCTGTAATATTATCTATTGCACTGTACAAATCTAAATATTTATTAATACTGTAATTCCCACGCAAATTCAAAATAACATAAGAATTGAGTTTGACATAAGTCAGAGGAGCATAACTATAAGGATTTTCAATACTGTATAAATTGTTTATCCATTGCCCTTGTAAAGTGATAAAAAATCCCTTCATAGATATATATCTTAATGATAAATCCAACTTTTCACCCGGACTTCCTGCTATCTTTTGCGAAAATGAAGACGTACTAGCAGACCAATTAATAGAAAAATTAGGGGGAAGCAATATCTCTCCTTCCCATTCAATTCCCTTAATTTTTACACTGCCAACATTTTGATATTGTGGTGGTGGACCCATTTTTTGGATAAGGTTTTCAGCATCAATCTGGAATGCAGTAAGAGAGGTATTTAATAATCCTTTGTATTTTTTCTCGATCGTTGCTTCAATATTTTCAGAAATCTCAGGTTTTAAATCAGTTGTGGAGGGGGGGAAGAGATAAAGCTCATTTATTGTAGGATTCCTATATCCTTTGGAATATTGGGCTTTTATAATCCAATCATAAGGTAAAATTGTTGAAATTCCCAGAGCAGGAATAAGCTCTTTCCCTGCAACTGAATGGCTGCTAAATCGCATACCACCTTCCAAATTCACTTTCTTGAATAACTTCTGGTGAAAGTTAAAAATGAGACCCTTTTCATCTACACTTTCTTCTTTCCAATTCCCCCCGATAAGTGCCTTACCACCATATTTCCTGATATCCAAACCAAGCAACAGACGTGTATAGTTTGTGGGTTGATAAGTCTCGGTTGCAACAAATCCTGCTGTAAAATCATCAGATTTGTATCCATCGTATATCTCATGATGTCCAAAATTGTAGTGCATTTTTACATTACCAATAAACTTTCCAAGTTCATGCCTGATCGTAATATCACCACCCCGTCGTTTAATATTGTACCAATCTGTGTCTGATGGAGCACTCACCTGACGCGGATCGCAAACTTTAAGGTTAGAAATATAGCTATTTATAAAAACTTTTAAATTATCGGAGATCTTTGCATTTATCTCAACATTGCTACTTGCAGAAGAGTATGAATCATCACCGTCTTCTCTGAAACCATCACTATCCTGATATCCTCCTGAAATTGAATAGCCCCACTGATTCGCTTGATAAGATTGACGAATAAAACTTTGCTTTGTATTAAAACTGCCATACCTGACAGGTATATTTATATGAAATCCTTTCTTATGCTTGTGATTTGTAATGATATTGATGGCTCCCCCCATTGCATTTGAACCATATAAAAGCGAAGCTGGTCCGCGAATCACCTCAATTTTTTTAATATCATGAAGAAAATAAACATCTCCAAGCGGGTGTCCGAATAATCCCATTATATCAGGTCTACCGTCTATCAAAACCAAAATCTGGGTGTTTGGAAAACTACCAATACCTCTTACAGAGATTTGTCCACCCGATCCACGACCGACACCATAACCAATATTTGTCCTCTGTGTAACAAATACACCGGGAACATTTTCCGATACAAGGTCTAATAATGGAACATGTCGCTGCTCATCAATTACTCTTTTAGAGATGACCGAAATAGATAACGGAATATCAGATTTTGGCATTTCAACTCGGGTGCCTGTAACGACTATAGGATCAAATGGAAAAACCTTCAATGTATCTCTAAGAAATGGAGCATTCCCCAGCGCAAAACTTGTTCCAATTAAAGCAAAAACCAATACAACTTTTGTAACTAACTTCATTTTTCTACCCTTTCATTTACTTTTATACGCCAGGTAAATTCTTCCCTGTTGACGTAAAAGTCAATTCACCATGTTTAACGCCTCTCACTCCAATAATTCGATCTGATAAACTCTTGATTTCGGAGAATTTACCTCGTAGAAGTATTACTTCTAAACAGATGTGATGATCTAGATGGATATGTACATTTGATAATATATTTATATAGTGTTCGTGCTGAAGATCATTCAGTTTTAATGAAAGTCCCGGGACATGATGATCGTAGATTAATGTCAAAGTTCCAACAACCTCTGCGTTAGTATCAATATCTCGTTTGACAAGATACTTGCGAATAAGGTCCCTCAGTGCTTCCGAGCGATTTTGATATCCCTTTTTTGTTATTTCATCATCAAATCGCCTTAAGAGCTCTTCAGTTAAAGAGACGCCGAATCTTTTTAATATACTCATAATGTAACACCAATTTTAAAATAGTAACACTGAAATATAAAAAATATGTGTAGATTTTCAAAAATAATTCTTTACTGCAAAAATGGCATTTTAACGTGGTTGCACTCTTTTACGATTTGAATCTAATTTCTTTGCACCATGATATTTTTATCTTCTTCCTATTGGCATTATACACAAAGGCTGTTCTTTATCTGTCATATTCATAACTCTTTTCACTTCATTATCATGAAAAGCTCCGACTACTACCGTTCCAAGATTTAATGAAACCACCTGTAAATGCACGTTTTGAGCCGCATGCCCAATCTCCATATGCACATATCTTATACCTCTTTCTCCATATTTTTTAGTTGTCCGTTCATAGACTGCAGAAAAAACTATCGCAGCAGCACACTGTTTTATGCATCCCTGTCCAAGAGCAGCGGTACATAGCTCAGATCTTTTATCTCCATCAGCAATTTTCAACAGTTCATGCTTATGAGGTTTATACTGATAGATTCCTTCAGGAAGATCGTTCACATCTCCAACAACAATATAAACTTCAAGCGGGAAGAGAGCCCCGGCAGAGGGTGCTGTTTTGAATCCTCTCTTATTTGTAATCCCTTGCGCAGCCCAGAGAAGCTGTGAAACTTCAATAAGCGTTAAAGACTCCTTTTTGTAACCTCTAACCGACCTTCTTTCTAATAGAGCCTTTTCGATAGATGTCTTACTATCATAATCAGGCTCGGGTAGTTTTATTGTATCCATAGATTTACCTCCCCCTATAGATTCGTTACTCATGATTGGCGATGACATCGCCGCCAATATAATTATCCCACAAACTACAGTAAATGTTACAAATGCTTTTTTCATAATAAGTTAACCTCCATTTGTTTAAAATTTATTCATCCTAACCTTTATATTGCGTAATGTGATCTGGTAAAAATAAGTTATAACTTCTGGTAATTCTTGTGAATGATTTGGAAATAACGTTTTTAGTGTTTGCGAAGTGCCAAAGGCATTTTTGGTAGCGATAGCTTCCCGGAAACACCGTGTTATCTGAAGTATAAACGTATTTTTGTAACATTTGACTATCAATCATAAAATAATCGAGTTTTCTCATTAGCTAATACTGGCTGAATAATTTCTTTCCATTTTAGAGAGTCCCATGTCCCCAACTTTGTATGCACTTTATAGTATTTCTGAGGAATTGGATGCGTCCCAATAACTACTTCTATCCCATATTTTTCATTAATGAAGTCACGAAAAAATGTTATATGCGGACATGGAGGATATCCGACAATCAATCCAGTGGCAAGATGAATAACTTGAACTCCATTCTTTACCATTTCTTCTGGTGCATATTCAATGTTTCCACCAGGACAACCGCCACAAGTAGTATATCCAACCAATTCTAATTCCCCATCCTTTTTATAAATACTAAATGCTCCTTCTCTATCATGGAAAGACCTAAAACATTTGCCTCCAGCACACATACGATAACGATTACAGATAATAATTCCGATTTTATTTTTGTTCTTTATCACTGTTTCCTCCAATTAAATTTTAACTAATAAATTTATAAATGTATTGAATCATAATCACCTCTATTTTAAACTAAAAGATTTCAGTTAACGAATAGGTATATGAAAAGTTGGGCAATTCGGAGTACAAACATGTCAAACTGAGCCAAAATTTATTAGATGTACAGCTCTTGGAATTGGTACTACTCGCCCAATTTTTAATATACCCTGTTAGCGTTTCGCTTTTTAAACTAACAAATACTTTGAAACTCAAGTAAAACGAACTAAAGATTACTTTAAAATCGTTTTGTATGTTTATGACAGTAAGGAAGTGTTCCTTTACATTCATAATAATCCTGATGATAATCTTCGGCTTTATAAAACTTTGTTGCCTGTATTACTTTAGTAGTAACATTGTATCCCTTATTTTTCAGGATTTTAATAAGATTATTGGCAATATTTTTTTGCTGCGGATTAGTATAGAAAATCTCCGAACGATACTGTTCACCAATATCAGGTCCTTGTCTGTTAAGCTGCGTAGGGTCATGAATTTCAAAGAAGAACTTTGCAAGAATCTCATAACTTGTCAACGAAGGATCGAAAATAACCTGTACTGCTTCGGCATGCCCGCTTGTTTTGGAGCTAACGATTTCATAAGTGGGTTTTTTTATACTTCCTCCAATATAGCCAGATTCAACAGAGATGACCCCTTTTTGTTTTTTCATCAAATATTCTACTCCCCAAAAACAACCACCGGCAAATATAGCTATCTCACGATTTTCTTTTGCAGGTATAAAATCTAAGGAGATTGAATTAACACAATGACGGGTTTTTTTTTGTGTAAGCCCTTCATTAAGAAAAACATGACCAAGATGCCCATTGCATTTAGCACAAATAATTTCTGTCCGCACTCCATCAGCATCGGGGATTCTTTTTACAGCACCCTCAATTTCATCATCAAAACTAGGCCATCCGCAATTTGACGAAAATTTATCCGAAGACTTATAGAGAAAACTCCCACACTGCTTACAAACATATACACCTTTTTCGTTAAAATTATAATACTTTCCTGAAAAAGGGACCTCAGTACCTTTGTCAATAATAATCCGCTTTTCATTTGCAGTCAACTCTTTTTTACTGTTTTGAACCATAATAATAAAATTTGACATTAAAGCTATAATTCATGATAAAATTAGATGTTTTATTTTTCTATATCTATTTTTTTTGACAATATAATATGCAGACTCTTAAAGTGAACACTTACGGTTCTGTATAAAAGCAGTGGCGGTTTTCAAGATGCTTTTCTGTCCACTGTCACCAAGTTTTTTTAAGAACTGAACTGTCTACCCACTACTTGCATGCCATTGCTTTTATATTTTTTTAGCTGGCGTTATTTTTTCTTTTCTGTCACCCGAACATTGTCAACTGGACGGGCTTTGATTTTTTTTTAAAAGTCGTACTGTCTTGCAAATAGCCCAAAACCTCTTTGCCGTCTTTGAATTCAATGCCTCCAAGTTTTATTAATTCCTCATTTCCTGTCTGTGGATTTTGCATTACTGTTGGACTTAAAACAAAGACGGGAACGTCCATTTCAAGTGCGGATTTTCCTGCGTCAAATGTTCCACTCATTCGTCCTTTTTCATCTCGCTCCGGTCCTGACGCCATTACAATGACTGCTTCTGAAAGTCCGCACACGACCTTGTTTCTTGTCATTGCATTTCTTGCGCTCCATTTCTCAAATGGCAAGAATTGCGAAATGAACAGAGTATTTTGTTCCCAATTGTGGTCTTTGAAATCCTTTTTGACGGACAAATGGTTCATACCTAAACTCAACACTACGGCAGTTGTTCCATTTGCCTCTAATGCACCTAAATGTGCAATTGTGTCAACGCCTTTAGCATAACCAGAAACTACATTATATCCAATATTTGCAAGGTTACTTGCCAAACTGCGGGTAAGCATTAGAGAGAAATTGTCTATGCTTCTTGACCCAACAATGGAAACGTTTTTGGCATTGAGCAGGGGCAAGTAACCCCTGCAGAAAAGCACCAGAGGTGCATTTGCTTTTAATTTCTTTTTGATGCTTTCTGGATATTGCTCATCATTCAGAGGCAGAATGGTTACACCGTTTTCTTTAAGTTTATGGAAGCTGTCAAAGATGTACTCATCATCAATGTCCTCAAAGTTCTCATATTTTACTCTTGAAAATTTACCCTTGCCAAACTCGGAGAAAACTCGGTAGAAGTCGTTTTGTTCCATATTGAAAATGTCTGCCACTTGTATGGAATTGTCTTTTATTGCTCGATAGAGCAATAGCAAACTTTTGGCTCCAAGCCCTTTTACATTAAGTAGTTTATACCAAGCTAATTCGTTTGTCATTTTTTTATTCTTGTCTTAGTTAATGTTATAACAATAACATTTTTCGCTTTTCCTTTATTCTTTAAGATTGTTGTAATTGCCTTGAGTGTTGCACCCGATCTATATAAGTCATCAAAGAGGATTACATTTTGACCTGATAAGATATTCTCTTCAACATCAAAGGCATCTCGTAATATTTCCTCTCGCTCCTGTTCATCTTCAATTTCTTTTAATTGCTCTGTCGATTTTATCTTTTTCAGCAAAGATAGATTTAATGGAATTCCAGATTTTTCTCTTACAACTTTTGCCATTTCTATTACTGGCTGGAAGCCCCTTGTTTTAGATGGTGGTACGGGGATAATACAGCTAATGTTTAAGTCAATGTCCTTTTTGTCCTTTACCAGTTTTATTATTTCATTAATCACCTTTACAACTTCAGAGCTTAATTTGCCAACTCGTTTTGCTTTTAAAGCGTCATTTTCTGATGTCCAGTACTTCAATCTGTATAATTCTTCTCCAATCTCTGTTCTTTCTGTGTCCCATCCTGTTATCTCTCCATCATCATTGAATATTGGAATGCTCGATTTTGTGTGTAAGTCAAGTGCTACTCCCCAATTCCAGTTTCCCTTTATCACTTTGATTTGTCTTTCCATTTTCTTCTTTTTTAATGCTAGCTAACGGTTGGATATACCCCAAATGGGATATATATTCACTATATCTTTTTCATTTATGGGTTATACACTCTTTATTTTGGCAGATATGTACCATAAGTTTCCTTTTAATGTATTTAATTTTATTCATATTTTACTAGCAAAATAAAAGAAATCAAATTAATAGTCAATAAAAAATACAATGGTTATCCCTAAGATTAATTTCTTCAGCATTTTATGTTCATCCTTTTTAAATTTTAAACCGCTGAAGTAATATTGCATATTACTTGCGTACATACACAATATTGTGTTTATTATACCAAAGACGTATTGCGTTTATTCTCATTATAGATGACTTTTTCATCAAATAATCTACCAACCATCCTCATTCCAAAACTAAGTTCTTCACACAAAGAAACTATCAATACTTTTCAATATTTCCGATGAAACATTTTCACCGAGTTTTGTTGTAAATGGTTCAATACCCAAATACATGAATTTGAATGGATGATATTTATCTAAAAATTCTTCAACCATTTTAATTGAAAATGCATGCGTACTGATATTTACCGAATCAATCTTTCCCGGATCAATCCAACC
>JADHYC010000012.1 GCA_016782645.1 Fidelibacterota bacterium
TGCTTTCAGTGCCTCCACTTGTAAAAATGATCTCTTCCCTTTTTGCACCCAGAAGAGAAGCAATCTTCTCTCGAGCATTTTCTATTGCTGATTTTGCCTCCTGACCTAAAGAATAAATACTGGAAGGATTCCCAAATCGTTCGGAATAATAAGGAAGCATAGCTTCTACAACTTCAGGATCGGTTGGTGTTGTGGATGCATAATCAAGGAATATTCTATTCATGCTAAATTCTCCTTATCGTTAGATTTTCCAAATGCAGGCAAAGATTTTTCATGGATTTCACTTTTTTACTGAGTAACCAGCATTTTCAATCTGTTTCACAACTGCTTCTTTATCTATTTTACCGTCAACTCTCACTAGTTTTTCATCAATTGAGACTTCAATCTTTTTTACCCCTGGAACCTTTTTTACTGCCTGCTCAATTGTCATCTGGCAATGCTTGCATGATATATCCGGAACATGGAATTCATAGTCCATTTTCACACCCTTATATTTTTTATGGGATAAATTTATAAACAATACACCCAACAGAATAATCGTAGCAATAACCTGGATTAAATACGGCAAATGCCTACCATGAACCACTATCTGTTTACCTGTAATTCCTGGCAATACTGCATCGATTATCATTCCACTAACAATAGCAACTATAACTATACCGCCTAAATAGAAAACCAGGACTCTCTTGCCGAGCTTATTAGCTACGAATCCCATTGTAATTGTATTAGTGGCGGGTCCAGCAATGAGAAAAGCAAGAGCTGCGCCAGGCATTAATCCCTTTATCAAAAGTGCCGCGGCAATAGGAACCGAACCTACCGCACAAACATAGATCGGGATGGAAATAGCAATCATCAGCGGGTAGGCTATTAATGGGTTAGATAGATATTCCTTTGCAAAATCCACAGGAATTACCGCCGATAGAATACCACCAACAACAATCCCAAGGAGTAAAGTCCTTGACATATCCTGTGGTAGTACTTTAAACCCGTAGATAAAAGTAGATTTTAATCTTACAATAAGTGATAGATTTGGATGCTTTCCATGCTTGTATGTTTGTACGAGAGGAGGATTGGAGTTCTTTTCAGTAATATATATCAACATTCCTATTAATAAACCAGCAAAAAGCGCTGATAGCGGTCTCGCAATTGCAAAAACTCCCCCCATAAAAGCATAGGTTACGAAAATCGAATCAATACCGGTCGTCGGTGTTGAAACCAAAAACGACATTGTGGACGCTTTTGATGCACCGTCTTTGCGGAGTCCTGCAGCAATTGGAATTACTGAGCATGAACAGACCGGGAGAGGCATTCCAAAAAGAGTAGATTTCAAAACCGGTAAAAAGCCCGGTCCACCGAGATGTGTACGAATGAATTCTTCTCCAATAAAAGAATGTATCAACCCTGCAATGAACAAACCGAGAATGAGCCACGGGCTCACAATCAAAAAAAAATTCCAGATCTCAGTAACGATTCCAAGCACAGTATTATTCCAAATTACTAAAATACCTGCTCAACAGCTTTCATCTCAGGAATAGATTCCTTTAATTTCTTTTCAATACCCATTCTAAGAGTAATAGTACTCATCGGACAACCTCCGCAAGCGCCTGTTAATCTCACTTTTACGATACCATCATCTGTTACTTCAACTAACTCCACATCACCGCCATCTGCCTGGAGCATAGGACGGATTTCGTCGAGAACTTTTTCAACTTTTTCTTTCATCTTATTTACCTTTCAACTTTATTATTTTTTTCACGACATTTTTTACATATTCCTTTAAAATATCCATGGATTTCTTCAATTTTACTGCCATTAATTTGAGTTATTTCCCCATCGCAAAAGGGACATTTCACCTCAATATCAACTATTTTTCCACACTTTCTACATAAAAAATGATGATGACTGAATGTGTTTATATCATATCTAACCTCTGTACCGGTAATTGTTACAGCATGTATCAACCCGTTCTCCAGAAATAGATTCAATGTATTGTAAATTGTTGTTTTAGACATTGTTGGTATCTTTTTAGCAATATTTTCATAAATCATTTCAGCGGTCGGATGATTCATATTTTTCTCAAGATACTTAAGGACACACAATCTTTGATAAGTGGGTTTTACCCCTTTTGCTTCCAATTTATTTTTAATATGTTTCATGTTTGTAATCATTACAGATTTAATATAACTACAATTATGTAAATTGTCAAGACTTTTTTATTTTATCATGAAATATCTTTTGAATCAAAAATTTTAAAATGTACCGTTTCTATTATCGCACTCCAAATGGTGTTTAGTTAAGTGTCAGGAGTAAGCTCCTGACACAACCTTGAAACGACAAACCCGTTACTCTCGAAGAGACATCCCTGACGCGCCCACATGGCTAAACGGGTTTTAGTATACGATAGTTATTGGAATAAAAATGAATTTATTCAAAAAGTTCTGTTAGGAGCTCATACCTAAAAGTGCTTCCTCTAAAAAATAAAATATTTTCGCGTCTTTCCGCGTATTTTCCTGGGGAGATATCTAAGAAGCAGGTTATTTAAAAATTTCACCGGTCTCTTTATACCAAAATAAAAGGTCTAAATGTGACATTGGGATCTCTATCTCTTTTGAGAAATCCATCATCTTCTTTTCAATCTCAAAATATTTTTTCCTTGATAGCATCTTGGGTATATCGCCAATTACTCCATAAAGCTTCAGGTTCTTCAAAATATGCCTGTCGAGAATAGCTATTTGCTTTCCGAAACCGATATTCCTCAAGAAGTGACTTGCCTCTTTATATCCAATTCCCTTTACATCTTTTACAAGCCACTCTCTTTTGGAAAAAACATTTTTTTGCTGAGTTAACATAGATTTTATCGAAATTTCCTCATAATTAGTGAAAAATTCACGTGCTTCAACAATGTATCTTGCTTTATTATTTCTGAATCGAACGATATTTAATCCTTCGCTAATCTCTGACGCACTTCCTTGAAATATCAAATTATTGTTAATCAAATTTTGAATTGCCAACCAGCAAGACTTTGCTTTCGACTGTGGAGTTAAAAGGCAAAATACAAGTTCGGTGAAAATCTCTTCATCAGAGCCAGAACGCCCTTTTTCCTGGAATTCCTCCAATCGATCTTCTATTTCATCTTTTATTAAAAAATAGGTTCCTTTTACTTCGTTCAATGTTTCTACCATGCTTATCCTTCACTTTAATTTAACCATAAGAAACACGAAGTTTCACCAATATTTTTCCAAACTTATGAAAACTTTTACATCTCTTTTAGGTATATCTACTCTATATTCTTTTTGAGAGAATTCTACAAAATATTGCTTTATATCAAAACATTTACGTATTTTTGCTGTTGTTTAAAAAATAGAGGAAATAATAATGAAAGACATCGAAAAATATTTGGGTAAAGAAACAGATTACCTTTTAAACCATGAATGTACAACGATCCCAAAAGAAAACATTCATATCCCGGGAACGGACTTCATTGACAGAATCCATCTAAACAGCGACAGGCCAATTGCTGTTCTTCGTAATATGCAGACGATGTATAATCATGGTCGTCTCGCCAATACCGGTTACCTTTCAATCCTTCCTGTAGATCAGGGAATTGAGCACTCCGCAGGTGCTTCGTTCGCACCTAATCCAATCTACTTCGACCCGGAGAATATTGTGAAATTGGCAATAGAAGGCGGAGCAAATGCTGTTGCTTCTACGCTTGGTGTTCTTGGAATGGTCGCCCGAAAATACGCACACAAGATTCCATTCATAGTAAAAATTAACCATAACGAAATGCTTTCATATCCTAATTTTTTCGATCAGACACTTTTTGCCAGTGTTGACCAGGCATTTGATATGGGTACAATGGCAGTTGGTGCTACAATCTACTTTGGTACTCATGAATCACGCCGCCAGATTATGGAAGTAAGTGAATCATTCGAATATGCTCATCAACTCGGAATGGTGACAATTTTATGGTGCTATTTAAGAAACCCTGCTTTCAAGACAAAGGAAAAGGATTATCACGTGGCTGCTGATTTAACCAGTCAGGCAAATCATCTCGGCGTAACTATTGAAGCGGATATTATTAAGCAGAAGCAGCCTCAAAACAATGGCGGTTACATAGCATTGAAGTTTGGCAAAACTCATAGGAAAGTCTATGAAGAATTAACCTCAGACCATCCGATTGACCTCACAAGATATCAGGTTGCTGGCTGTTATATGGGTCGTGCAGGATTGATAAATTCAGGCGGCGCTTCTGGGAAAAATGATATCGCTCAGGCGGTTAAAACATCTGTTATTAATAAGCGTGCAGGCGGAATGGGACTTATCCTTGGAAGGAAAGCATTCCAGAAACCAATGTCTGAGGGCATTGCAATTATGAATGCAGTTCAGGATGTTTATCTCGATACTAAGATCACAGTTGCATAAAATCAATTCTATAATAAAAAACTATCTTTCAATAATTGAAAATGTGCCCTTGCAAGGACTTCTTTTTCTTTAAAGAAGAGATTATAAAATAATTCAAATATAAAATTGAAAATTTCGAGGTAACTTAAACAATCAATGAACTTTGAATTTTATACTTATCAGTAAGGAGATCAAAGATGGCTAAGCAAAATTCTTCAGCATCAAATTTAATGTTAGGTGTTTTTCTAATTCTACTCGGTATATTTATTTTACTGATTCAAGTCGGCAGATTTACCTGGTATGATTTCTGGCCGATACTTATTATCGCTGCAGGACTCTTGTTTATTATCGGATTTTTCATTAATAAAGAGGATTATGGCTTATTAATGCCTGGTTCAATTCTTTTAATCATCGGTATACTGTTTCTCTATCTTACACAGAGTCATTGGTATTATATGGAAAACCTTTGGCCAATTTTTATTCTTGCACCAGGGATCGGTTTTTTCATGATGCATTTCTTTGGACAAAAAAAAGACAAATTATGGATTCCTGGGACGATATTAGTATTACTATCAGTTATATTTTATGCTCAATTCTGCTTTTACTTCCGTTACTGGCCAATAATTCTTATTCTATTAGGAATTTACTTGATCCTTAGAAAGCCTAAAAATAAAGAAAAGAATAACTTTGTTAACACTGAAAATTAATAGCCTGTGAAATTGAAAAATTCAATAATGGAAAAAACCAAATTACTCCTCGTCCTTTTTATATTAACGTTTTTGCAATTTTCATGTGTACAAAAAAAGGATGTAGCAAGTTTCAAATTTATTGTGTGGGGCGATAGCCAATTTGAAAACATCGAGACATTTAATGGAATCGTTCAAGAGACTGAACTACTTAAACCTGCTTTTGTTATTCACGTCGGCGATATGATTCACGGCTATACTTACGATCCTGAGAATGCAAGACGTCAATGGAAACGCTTCAAGGAGCAAATTTCTCCACTGTCCTGTCCATTTTATCCCACTCCCGGTAATCATGATGTTACAACAGCTGAAATCGAACCTATCTACCAAGAAGCATGGGGTGGAAAATATTATTACTCCTTTGATTATGAAAATTCACACTTTATCATTCTCGATGCTTTTCTAAACCAGCAATTTGATATAATTCCGGAAGAGGAGTTGAATTGGCTTGAGAAAGACCTCGAGGCAAATAAAAATGCTGATAACATTTTCATCTCGTTCCATTCACCTCTCTATTTGAAAAAAGAGGGTAAGAATGACTGGTTAGCTATTCAGAACCTATTAGAAAAATATTCTGTAAAAGCTATTTTTTCTGGTCACTATCACATTTATGACTACCGTATTAAAAATAATATTAACTGTTTTTGCCTGAACTCGTCAGGAGGTATGGAATATTATAACCATCTCGCGGGATATTCTCACCACTTTCTTGTTGTTTCAATTGATGGAAAAAATGTAAGCTTTGCCGTCGTTGAAAATGGAAGGATATATCCTCCAGATGCTGTTCCTCCAGGTCAATCCTCACTATCTAAAGCATATTTAGAAAGAGAAAAAACTATCCGGATTCCCGATCCTTCCAAAAAGTCAATAGATGTAAATATTAATATTCCCATTGAAAATCGGACTGACCAAACTAGAACTTTTTCATTAACATGGGACACTAATGATAAACGATGGATTTTTCAGCCCTGGTTTACAGCTATCACTCTAAAACCAGAAGAAAAAAGATTAGTCAATTTTAGCATTGTCGGACCAAAGGGCAATTTTAATAGAATACAGCTACCAAAAATAAGAGTTGATGCTCCTTTTCAAAACTCAGCACGTTGGAAAACCACACTATCATTTTATCACAAACTTTTTCACCCACCTGAAATAGAAGCAAAGCAAATCAATGAAAAAATTACACTTGACGGAAAAATTGAGGAACCGGTCTGGGATACAACGCCTTCAATTATAAAATTTCATACCGATATTAAAGGAACCCTTGCGCCAGAAAATAATTCCGTAAAAATATTATACAATAGAGAGAATCTTTATATCGGTATTAAAGGTGAAGAGCCAAATCCTGATGGGCTTATCTACTATGCTTATGGTGAACTTCCACTTGTTTTTGGTGATGATGATTTTGAATTATACTTTGATACAAATAGAGATAAAAAGACATTTTATCGTTTAATGGTAAACCCGAAAGGCACCACTCTTTGCAGTGGACCTGATGGTCTTTTCTCATTCAATTTTGATGTAAAAACCTATATTGGAAAAAATTATTGGAGTGCTGAGTTTGAAATTCCATTCAGTGAACTAAAAGTAAATTCTCCAAAATCTGGCGACATTTGGGGCTTTAATGTCCGTCGACACCGTCAGCAAGCAGTCCCAGCTCAAAGAGATTGGTCAAAAATGAATAATCACCCATATCAGCCGCAGTATTTCGGGCTATTAAAGTTTGAATAATATAAAATTTAAATCTTCAAAAATATATTAGAAAAAACCTCAGTAACATTAAAGAAGATAATCATTTACCTGGTTTTACTTTTTTATAAAAATCTTTCCTAAACCTTGATATTTAACTCATCAATTTTTCTATATAGTGATGATAGTCCTATCCCGAGAATTTCGGCACATTTTATTTTATCATTATCAACCCTTCTTAATATAGACAAAATATGCTGCCTTTCAAAATTTCTAACGGACGTTTTAAGATCGTCAGGATATTCCGTAGAAACATCGGCATAAGAATGCGGAGGAAGGTCTTTCAAAGTTATATAATTTCCTTCACAGAGTAAGACAGCTCTTTCAATGGCATTTTCTAATTCTCTAACCTCACCTTTCCATTTGTAGTTCATAAGAATTTTCATGGTATCATTATCCACTCCAAAAATTTTTCGTTTCAGTTCCTGGTTATATTTCCTTACAAAGTGATCCACCAAGATGGGAATATCTTCTTTACGTTCACTTAATGAAGGAAGGTGTATATCTATTATATTTAATCTATAATAAAGATCCTCTCTAAAATTCCCCTCTTCAATTTCTTTTAGAAGGTCTTTGTTAGTAGAAGAAAGTATTCTGGTATCGATTTGTATTGATAAGGGGCTACCTATTTGCTTTATCTCTTTTGATTCAATAGCTCGAAGCAATTTTACTTGAACATGAATGGGGATCTCACTTACTTCATCGAGGAAAAGGGTTCCACCGCTTGCTGCCTTAAAAACACCTTCTTTATCCATAATCGCACCAGTGAAGCTACCCTTCTTAAAACCAAACAATTCACTTTCAAAAAGAGTCTCCGGAATTGCTCCACAGTTTATTGGAATAAAAGGAGCTTTTATTCTGGCACTGTTTTGATGAATAGCACGCGCCACAAGTTCCTTACCCGTACCGCTCTTTCCAGATATAAGAATGTTAGATGATGAGTTAGCTACCTTCTTGATAAGGTTAAATACATTCTGAATTGCAGAACTTTCACCAATAATCTTATTTTGATCGAACTTTAAATGAACTTCCTTCCGTAGGTATTGATTCTCCAAAAGTACCTGTCGATACTTCTGAATTTTTTTAACTCGTAATATTACATCTTCAAAATCTAGAGGCTTTATAAGATAATCAACAGCACCTTTTCTTAAAGCCTCAATCGAAGTTTCAACAGTGGCGTAAGCAGTAATAATTACGGTTGAAATCTTAGGACTAATTTTAGACACTTTCTCCAAGATTTCAATCCCATTCCATGTCGGCATTTTAATATCAACTATAAGTATATCAAAATTATCTTCTTTGACTAGTTCTATAACCATTCCACCATCATCTGCTGTTACACAATTAAATCCTTCCCCAGAAAGGGCCATTGATAAAGAGTCTCTTATCACTTTATTGCTATCTGCAATCAGAATTCTACTATTCATTATTCATCCTTTTAGATTAAATATACACAGCAAATAACCAATTTTAATAATTGGGAATATTTTATGGTTCTCATTACTCTTTTCTATCATTTCAGCGTTAATATATACCGATACTACAAAGAAACCAATGGATTTTTCAATAATTGAAACTAAACAATGAAATAATATCTAAATATTTTCCAGATTTGGGAATTGCAGCCGGAACAATCTCAATAATAATTTGTAGAATTAAAATAATTTGAAATATCCATTAAAACATGTGTGTCAGTGTATAGGTTAAATATTCTCGGATATGAGAAAAATGCGTTTTCTGTTTAAGTGATACTATGAAATTGTGATAAAAGCAGGAACCTTTACTACAATTTTAAGTTTTACCGTCAGTAAAGTGACCTATTTTCCATTGACTTTATATGCTATTGAATTTAACTTCCAAACGCTTTTATGAAAAAGAAATATACAGATATTAACAAACTAAGAGATAAGATTCTTGCTAAGGGAAACCTTCCAAGACATATCGCAATTATTATGGATGGAAATGGAAGATGGGCTAAAGAAAGAAGACTTCCGCGTATTGCGGGTCATAATGAAGGCATTAATTCTGTAAGAAAAATTACACGAGAGTGCGGAAAATTAGGCGTTGAGGTTTTAACGCTCTACACCTTCTCAGCTGAGAATTGGTCTCGCCCAAAAAAAGAAGTATCCGCCTTAATGAACTTACTTTTAAAAACTATCAGAAGTGAAATAGATGATCTTCATAAAAATAACGTTAAATTCACCATAATGGGGCATATAAAAGACCTTCCACCCAAACCATATAAGGGACTTATTGAAGGAGTCGAAAAAACTAAAAACAATACAGGTTTAAATCTCAACTTAGCAATTAGTTATGGAAGCAGAACAGAAATATTGGATGCGGTTCGCGAAATCGCAATTAAAGCCAAATCTGACATCATAAAGATTGAAGATATTAATGACAAACTATTATCAGATCATCTATATACTCGTGAGATACCTGACCCCGACTTACTTATTCGTACAAGTGGAGAATTACGCTTAAGTAACTTCCTCCTCTGGCAGCTTGCCTATACCGAAATATTTGTAACTCCGGTATATTGGCCTGCCTTTCGTTCAAAGGAACTCTTTGAAGCCATTCAAAATTACCAGAAAAGAGAAAGGCGGTTTGGGCTAACAAGTGACCAGATTAAAATCGAAGAGTTAGGAAAATAGAAACTAATGAAAATATTCCGGTTCTTTAGCACATTAATACTAATATCAATCTTTTTATTACCTGCATTTGCTCAGAGCGAACGCAGCATAAAAATCCTTGGTGTTGCCGTACAGGGAAATAAAACTATATCCGAAAATAGTATTAAAATCCAATCCGGGCTTATTGATGGTAAAGAAATAGCATTTGAAGATATCTCCTCTGCAATTAATCGACTCTGGAAATTGAAAATATTTTCAGATATACAGGTCTATGTTGATAAAACAACTGACGAGGGTATTTTTCTGATTATAAAAATTGATGAGTATCCAAGAATCGGGAAATTTGAGGTTAAAGGTAATAAAAAAATAAAAAAAGATAAAATCGATGAAGAGGTAAATTTACTCCCGGGAAAAGTGCTTTCCCCCTATTTAATTTTAGAAAGTAAGCGAAAAATAAAAAAATTGTATGAAAAAGATGGGTATCTTCTTGTAGAAATTCAGGAAGAATTAAAAGAAGGCAAACGGGAAAATGCTCGGGATCTTATTTTTAACATTAAAGAGAATAAAAAAGTCCACATAAAAAACGTTGAATTTGAGGGTAATGACAAGTTTTCAGATTCAAAGCTGCGGCGGATAATGAAAGATACTCGAAAAAGAAATCTATTCCTTTTTAGAGTTGGAGATTTTAATAAAGAGAAATATGAAGAAGACAAGGATAAACTTAAAGTATTCTATGGAAATGAAGGTTATCGTGACTTCGAAATTCTCTATGATTCAATAAAATATAGTAATAATAGTAAGTCTATGTTCATAAAAATTGGTATAAATGAGGGACCTAAATACAAATATCGAAATATTACTTTCAGCGGCAATAGACTGTACTCTAATGATCAGCTCCTTACTCTGCTACATATCAAATCCGGAGACTGGTATAATACTGAAGAGTTCCAGAAAGGTGTTTATGATCGAATAAATGGTCTTTATATGGATCAAGGATATCTCTTTTTCCAAATTATCCCACATGAAATACCAGTAAGCGAAGATGAGATTGATGTTCATCTTGAGATTACAGAAAATCATCAAGTATCTATAAATCAAATAAATATAGTTGGGAATAGCAAAACCTATGAAAACGTAATCCGTAGAGAATTAAAAGTATTCCCAGGTGACATTTTCAGTCGAGAAGCTCTAATACGAAGTCAGAGAGAAATTTTTATCCTTAACTATTTTAGCAATGTCACACCTGACGTTATACCTGTGAATGAAAAAGAAATTGATATCGAAATTACTGTTGAAGAAAAATCTTCAGACCGTGCTAATATGTCCTTAAGCATAAGTCAAATGCACGGCTTAATAGGTGGCGGTGGAGTAGAATTCAATAATTTCCTTGGTCGTGGTCAGCAGGTAAATATCAGCTACCAACAAGGTGCTCAATACTCCATTATGAGATCAGGAGCAACACCTTATAAATCAATATCAATAGGTTTTAAGGATCCTTGGATCTTCGACACTCCAAACCTGGTCGGCATTGGCTTCTTTTACTCGGAAAGAGGTGGAAGGGGTTATTATTACTATCCATTTGACCTCAGTCAATTGGGAGGCTCAATTAGATGGGGGCGCCGTTTCAAATGGCCCGATAACTATTTTCGTGGAACCTGGATTCTAAACGCTTCAGAAAAAGAATACAAAAATCTGGATGAATCCTACCTTCAGAACGTCTTGCTTGGAAATGCAAAGACAACTGGTATTAGTTTCACTCAAGTAATTGCTCGAGACAGTCGGAATAGACCGGAATTTCCGACTATGGGTTCAGTAATGCAATGGTCTTCCACGCTTTCCGGTGGGTTCCTTGGCGGTACAGAGCACTTCCATAAACACAATTTTAGTCTTGAATTTTATATGCCTACATTTTGGAAATTTGTTTTATTTAATCATGTCGAATTTGGGGTAATTAAAAAACTTTATAAAACGGGCATCATTCCCCCCGATGAACGTTTTATAATGGGTGGGAGTGGTATGATTTACGGCGTTCCTCTACGAGGATACGATGATAATCAAGTTGGTCCAAAACGTGGGAGTTATAGCAGTTCCTATCTTCCCTATGGAGGAGAAACGTTATTTAAATATTCACTGGAATACCGTTTCCCAATATCAGAAGAACCTACAATTTATGCGCTGGCTTTTGTGGAGGCCGGTAATGTATGGAAAAACCTATCCACGACAGACCCATTTGATATTAGAAGATCTGCTGGTGTCGGTATTAGATTTTTTATGCCAGCTTTAGGCATGATAGGTGTTGACTTTGGATATGGTTTTGATGATATCGATCCAGAGGGTACAACTGGTTACGGTAAACCTCAGGGTTGGAAAACACATTTTATTTTTGGAATGCCATTTTAAAATAACGGAGGAAATCGTGAAAAAGTTCGCTATAATACTAATTGTATGCTTTCTTTTAGTTAGTATAACAAGCTTTGCAAATGCCCAGGTAAAAATTGCTTATGTCAATTCAGATAGAATCCTTGCCGAATTCGACGAGGCACGTGAAGCTCAAAACAAATTAGAAATTGAAGCCCGAAAATTAGAAGAGCAATACAAAGGCATGCTATCAAACTTAGATAGTCTAAGCAGAGAATATGAACGTCAAAAACTTATTATGAGTGAAGCCCGACGTACTGATAAAGAGAGAGAAATAACTCAGCTACAACAATCTATCCAGAGATTCCAGGTGGATAAAATGGGCCCTGAAGGAGAAATCTATAAAAAACAATCTGAATTAGTCGGACCGGTACTGGAGAAAATAAAAATCGTAATTGAGAAAGTAGGAAAAGAAAATAAGTACGATTATATCTTCGATACTGTTGCTGGAAATATTCTTTATGCTGAACCTGCACATGATCTTACAGATAAAGTTCTCTACGAATTGAAAAGGACAAAATAGTAAATGGAGTTTTCGTTAGGTCAGATATTAAAAATAGTTGACGGAACTTTAGAGGGTGACGAAGCATATATTATTACTGATCTTGCTGAAATACAGCATGCGAAAAAGGGCCAACTTACCTTTTTGGGAAATCCTAAATATAATAAATATTTATCAACAACAGAGGCAACGGCTGTCCTCGTTCCAAAAGATTTCAAGGGTTCTTATGAAAATCTCATTCGAGTAGAAAATCCTAATTTAGCCTTTTCCTTAATGATCCCTCGTTTCCGTCCCGAGCTTCCATTACCCAATCCAGAAATACACAAAACAGCCTGTATTGCCAATAGCGCTCAACTCGGGGAAAATATATACATTGGGCCTAATGTTACCATCGAGGATAAAGCTGTCATAGAGAACAACGTTTTTATCTTTGCTAACTCGTATATTGGCACAGAAACAAGGATTGGATCAGAAACTATTATTCGTCCTAATGTTACGATTTATCACAATTGTCAAATAGGAAGTAAAGTACTCATTCACTCAGGCGTTGTAGTCGGAAGTGATGGATTCGGCTTTGTGAGAACTGAAAAATCTATAAAAAAAATACCACAGGCAGGACGAGTTGTAATTGGTGATGATGTAGAAATTGGCGCCAATTGTTCAATAGATCGCGGCACACTCGGTGATACTGTTATTTCTAAAGGAACAAAGTTAGATAATCTCATTCAGATTGCTCACAATGTTAAGATTGGGGTGTATTGCTTTATTGCTGCTCAGTCAGGAATAGCAGGTAGCTCAACTATCGAAGATAGAGTTACAATAGCAGGACAGGTAGGTGTTGCTGGACATCTAAAAATTGGAGAGGGAGCAATTGTAGCAGCTCAGTCCGGTGTGTCAAAAGACGTTCCACCCGGAACAATTGTTTTTGGTTATCCAGCACAAGAGCAAAAGAAAGCACGCAGAGAGATTGTCAATATTCGTTCTATTCCTGATATAAAAGCAAAATTGAAAGAGATTGAAAAAATAATAGAAGAATCAAAATAGAGGAAATTTAATGTCGAGAAATCAGAGAACTATAAAAAAATCAGCATCAGTATCTGGTATAGGTCTTCATACAGGAGTGAAAAGCACCGTTACATTTAAACCAGCACCTATAAACTCTGGTATACGATTCGTACGGACTGATGTAAAAAAATGTCCTGAAATAATTGCTGATATTAATCACGTAATTGACATTTCACGAGGTACTACCATTGCTCAAAATGGAGTTCAAATCCACACAGTTGAGCACGTATTAGCTGCAGTAAGCGGTATGGAAATAGACAACATTTCTATAGAATTGAATAACATCGAACCACCTGTTTGCGACGGAAGTTCTATAGAATTTGTAAGAGCATTAAAACAAGCAGAAATTATCGAGCAAGACGCAATACAAGACATACTGATAATAGATAAAATTATCACTTACACCGATCCAGAAAATAAGGTTGATATTCATGTTCTTCCATCAGAAACTTTCTCGATAACATTTCTAATCGATTACCAGATTCCTGCTTTGGGTACTCAATATTCCAGTACATATTCATTAGAAAAGGAATTTGAAACGGATTATGCTTCTGCAAGGACTTTCTGCTTTCTTAGTGAAATTGAAGTATTAAAAGCCAGAGGATTGATTAAGGGCGGTAATGTTGATAATGCTGTCGTTTTCATTGATAGAAAAATTGATGAATCTGAAATCAATCGTTTAAAAAAAATGTTTAACATCTCCAGCGATATAATTATAGGACAAAATGGGATTCTCAATGGTATGCAACTACGCTACTATAATGAAGCAGTTCGTCATAAAATACTAGACCTTATAGGCGATATCGCATTACTTGGGGTACCAATTCAAGGTCACATAATTGCCGCACGGAGTGGTCATTCTCACAATGTCAACCTGGTTAGAAAAATCCGAAAAGAATATGAAAAAGTATTAATACGCCAGAAATACCAAAAAATAAAAGTACCTGGTGCATTATTCGATATAAGTGCTATTGAGAAAATTCTTCCCCATAGATACCCATTTTTACTTGTAGATAAAGTCATTGATATGGTACCCGGTGAAACCACCACTGCAATAAAAAACGTCTCAATTAACGAGCCATATTTTAGTGGTCATTTCCCTGTAAAACGTATAATGCCCGGCGTCTTAATTATTGAGGCACTGGCACAAGCAGGAGGTCTCCTTCTTCTAAATACAATCGAAGACCACAAAAATAAATTAGTCTTTTTTACAGGATTGGATAACGTTAGATTTAGAAAACCTGCTATCCCCGGTGATCAGATTCGTCTGGAAGTCAAATTGACACAATTTCGCCTCTCCATGTGCAAAATGAAAGGCATCGCTTATGTTAATGATGACGTCATTGCTGAAGCAACAATGATGGCATCTGTAGTAGACATTTAATCGATATGGAAAATATACACACAACAGCAACTATTCATCCTAAAACCATTATTGGGAAAGATGTAACAATCGGTCCATATTCCTGGATTAACGAACATGTAATAATCGAAGACAGCTGCCAAATTGGCTCCCATGTAGTTCTTCTACCAGGGACACATCTGGGTAAAGAATGTAAAGTACTACATCATGCTGTTTTGGGCGAAATCCCACAAGACCTCAAATTTGGGGGTGAGTCAACTACGGTTGAAATAGGAGACCGCACAGTTATTAGAGAATTTGTAACTATAAATAGAGGTACAAAAGCCCATTGGAAAACGGCAGTAGGTTCGGATTGTTTTATTATGGCATACGTTCACATAGCTCACGACTGCACAGTTGGCAATAACGTGATTATAGCAAATGCTGTAAATCTTTCCGGTCATGTAGAAATTGAGGACTGGGCAATTGTTGGAGGAATGGTAGGCGTTCATCAATTTGTCAAAATCGGGCAACATTGTTTTATTGGCGGTCATTATAGAGTCAGTAAGGATATCCCTCCATATATCATTGCTGCGGGAGAACCCATTGCTTACCACGGAATAAACATAACCGGACTGAAAAGACGCGGTTTTACGAGCGAAACAATTAGAGATATTAAACATACATGTCAATTGATATTTCGTTCCGATTATAACGTTTCTGAAGCAATTAAAAAAATTGAAGAAAATGGAGACCTTATTCCTGAAGTTCAAAATCTCGTAAAATTCATTAAAAACAGCGAGCGTGGAATAATTCAGGGGATTGGATAAAATAACATGCGCGCATTAAACCTGCATTTGCATTAATAATAAAAATATAAATAACACGAATGACCAACTTATTCTATCCAATACCCTGAATAAAATAACAACACAATTCATTGCTTTGTCTTTTAAAAATAATACATCATCATTTATTGTCTTACTAATACTTACACAATTTTCATATAGTTTTTCCAATGGATTGGATATTTCAGATACGGATCCTTCCTCCGTTCGCTCTACTTTAAAACCGATAGTCTCTATAATAGTAGTTGAACAGGAAACTCCTCTACCATTACTATCTTTCACGGAAGAACCAATAGTTCTGATAGGTTGTAAATTCTTTTCTATTGCTTCAACTAACGGATTATCTACCGATATTGGATTCCCAACTTTTTGGTCAGGAATTGCCATCTCACCAAATTTTTCTTTAGGGGGCCAGATAGGTATTGCTAAGTGGAAAGGTGATAATATTAATACCACAGGATTTTCGTTTACTGTATCTTCTGGGGAATCAGATAAAAAAAATATTTTCAGTGTTTCTATAAGTCACCTTTACGGTCCCGATGATTTCCATTTACGTAATCTTAATGCAACACTTGGTAGATGTTGCAAATTTTCAAAATGGAATCTGTCATTTGCTTATACCGCTCATTTCGTTCAATGCAAAATACATGTAACGGATAACGAAGACCAAAAAAAATACAAGCATGTTGAAAAAATGAAAATTAACCACTTGAGATCAGGAATTTACAGAGACATTACGAAAAATATTAATCTCGGCTTGGAACTTGATGCCTCAACAACTGTTTTAATGATAGCGTTTTCAATAATAGGATATCTCTAGAAATGCTTAATCAAGGAAAGGAAGCATCAACGGAAAATAAGAGTTTCTTCACAAATCGCTTTTTCACTTTTCAGCTTATTTTACAGGTAAATTTATGAAAAGATTAACTATACTCGGTTCTACAGGCTCTATTGGCAGAAATGCACTCAGGGTTATAGATGCTAAACCGGAAAGGTTTGAAGTTTGCTATCTTACCGCAGGTAAAAATTGGCAATTACTCGCTGAACAGGTAAAAAAATACAATCCAAAATCTGTCGCAATTGCTGATAGTTCTCAATATTCTTTCGTCAAAGATGAACTGCAATCCCTGGATATTGAAATTTTAAGTGGCAGAGAAAGTATTATACACATTTCAAAAAAGCCTGACGTTGATCTTGTTTTAAATGCCATTGTAGGAGCTCCGGGATTGGAGCCAACTTACCGCTGTATAGAAGCAGGAATAGATGTTGCTCTGTCTAATAAAGAATCTCTTGTGATGGCTGGTGAACTTATAATGAATCTCCTGGAAGAACATAATGTTAATCTATATCCCATTGACAGTGAACACAGTGCAATTTGGCAATGCCTTGTGGGAGAAAAGCCTGAAAGCATAAAGCGTATAATATTAACTGGCTCAGGTGGACCTTTCAGAACAAAACCCGTTGAAGAATTTCAATATATAAAACCTGAAGATGCTCTTAAACATCCTACCTGGAATATGGGTAAAAAAATAACTGTCGATTCAGCTACTATGATGAATAAAGGACTGGAAATCATCGAGGCAAGATGGCTTTTCAACCTTCCACCTGAAAAAATAGATGTTATTATTCACCCTCAGTCTATAATACACTCCATGGTGGAACTTATCGATGGTTCAGTCAAAGCCCAGCTTGGTCTTCCGGATATGAAGCTGCCTATACAATACGCACTAAATTATCCAGAAAGAATCAATGTTGCATGGGAAAATATTGACTTTTCAAAAATCGGAGAATTGAATTTTGAGGTACCCAATTTTCAAAAATTTCCTTCAATTAAATTAGCATACGAAGCCTTAAAACGTGGAGGAACAGCACCAGCAATTCTTAATGTTGTTAATGAATCTGCAGTCTATGCTTTTCTTGATAATAAAATAAAATTTACTGATATTTCAACCTTTGTAGAGAAGGCACTTTCAGAGATACAGATAGTTGACAATCCCCTGCTATCTGATATTTTGGAACTTGAAAAAACAGGACATGAATTTGTTCAGAGCCAAATCAATTGAAATAGTGGATATAAGGGAAGAATGGATGCAGGAACAATCAACATTCCATAGAAAGGATAAACACTCTTTATGATATCTATACTTGCGTTAATTTTAGTCATTGGATGCGTAATTTTCTTTCATGAACTTGGTCATTTCACTCTTGCCAAACTTACAGGAATGAGAGTTGAGACTTTTTCACTTGGGTTCCCTCCCAGGCTTATTGGGAAAAAAATAGGAGATACAGACTATTGTTTGTCGGCAATTCCTCTTGGCGGATATGTAAAAGTATCCGGTGTCATTGATGAAAGCATGGATGCCGAAGGTATAAAAGGGGAACCATGGGAATTTCAATCTAAAAACAGTATCCAGAAATTGCTTTTCATTATAGGAGGAGTTCTATTCAATATTATTTTCGCTGTCATTATTTTTTCAATTTTAACCGCCAGCACCGGAATCTATGAAGCAAGCCCTGAAGCAATAGTTGATAGCGTCTTTACTAATCTTCCAGCCGATTCTGCCGGCATTCAATCAGGAGACAGAATAATCGCTATCAATGGCAATACCATTTCCAAATGGGAAGAGATGGCAGAATTAATCCATGCACATCCAAATGACTCAATTCTTGTGAAATGGGAAAGAGATGGTATTGAGTATAAAAATACTATAATGACCATATCATACAAAGATTTAAAAGGAGGTAAATTAGTAGACGTTGGAATGATAGGCATACGTCCTATCCTTAACCACCGCAGCACCGGTTTCTTTGAATCCATTCATATTGGATTATCAAACACATGGTACTGGCTAAGAATAACAGTTGTTTCTCTTAAAATGTTAATAACAGGTGAAGAGTCAATTAGAAATCTTGGCGGACCTATATTAATAGCGCAATTAGCGGGTCAATCCGCAAAATCTGGAATTGGGAGCCTATTTGGATTCATAGCTATAATCAGTGTAAATATTGCTCTTCTAAATATTCTACCGATACCTGCTCTGGACGGCGGTCATTTCGTTGTTGTTATTATAGAAGCAATTATTAGAAAACCGCTATCCACTAAAGCAAAAATGCGCATCCAACAAGTAGGACTGGCAATTATTATTACTTTAATGATTATTGTATTTTATAATGACATAATGCGGCTATTTAAATAAACTTTTTCAATTCCACGACTTCAATATTCACTTATCTCTATATGATTCAATTTTCATGATCATTGAACCTATTGTCGCTTCGCTTTCAACTTTAACAGGCAACCGTCGCTGATCATTACTTAAATATATAGTTAGCCGACCTTTGTATTTAAATAGATTCCCTTTTTCTGCATAAGGTTCTAAAACAAAACATTCAAACTCGCCAGCAGGTGTCTTGACTTTCTCAACTTTACGGACAATTATTTTATACGGCTTAAACTTATTATTATCAAAATTATTAAGATTGAATATTCGCCCCACCCAAAGGCTTTCGGCACGCACATAATAAAAAATTGAAAGGGCATCGTGAACAGGTCCCGATATTGGAATAGTATCAGAAGCGGAATAAGCAAGGGAATCATCATAATCAAAATGAACAGAATATTTTTTCTTATATAAACCCTCACGAATCTTCTTTTTGAACTTCCTCGAAAATAATCCCTCAGCATCAACCCATGACTCAACGTGATCCCTGACCTTATAAACCTTATCTAAAACCCCTAAAGATCGAGTCTTTAATACAGCATGAAAAGTTGGAGCACCATCAATAGTATCTATAGAAACAGTGCTCATGGTTGATCGACCTGCTTTTATAAAATTAAACCAAACCGAGTAAGTTATTTCTTCTCCTACTTGAAAAGGCAATCTGCTTTGTGATTGCGCCTGAATTGAAAAAAAGCAAATAGGAAGTAGTATAAAAATTCTATAAAGTATTTTTTTATGTCTAAAACAGTTATTCAATTTCTATCTTTTCTTTTTACGCAATGATTTTACCTGCTTACGTAGCCTGTTTTTTGCAATCGCTTTCCTGAGAACCATAATATTATTATCGTAATTATCCGGACCATAGTTCCTTAAAAATAATAACCACGTACAATTTTCATGTTCTTGTTCCAAATTGCATCTGCATAGATTCATTTTTGAAATATCATACATCTTCATTTTGGGAGTTAACCACCATTTTCGAGCCAAGCGATTCAAATCAATTAAATGAACTTCATTGTAATTAATATCTCCAACAAGAAAGTTTCCCAATGTTAAATCGTTATGTAAGAGATATGCCGAATGTAATCTCGACACAACTTCGGCAATAATTTTAATAACTCTTTCTTTTAATTCAGTATCAACTGTCATATCTCTCAGTATTCGGCGTGCAGAACGATAGTTTGAAATGTATTCACTCAAGAGAAAATTCTTTTTAATAAAACCAAATTTTCTATCAGTATAAACTGAAATAGGTCTGGGTACAATTATTCTTGCATCTAAAAGCCAATGTGATGCATCCCAGGATTTCTTTGCTCTCGATCTCATAACCGGGCTCAATATGCGGGAAATAGTATTACGCCACCCAAAGTTCTTTACAACAATCCTCTGTGGTTTGCCGTTAACATTTAATTCCAATGCAGCGACAACATTAGTTTTATTTTTATAAATATGAAATGCTCTTTCTAAAATCCAACCTTTATTGCAAAGCCTGTCAATTTGCTCCTTGTTTAATTTTTTACCGTGTAATGATCTGTATATCACAATCCCTCAAAACCAATAACCAAATTTTCTACGTACACGATATTTTCTGTACAGATTTAACGGTTTTTTCTTTAAATCCTTTATAGTCCCTGAATTTAATATTTCATCAACTGCATTTAAAACACGCTTACTACTACTTGTATCTCTATAAGGATGAATCTGATCTATGACTTTTCTTCTATTTAAGGAATATTCCTCGGGATTGGCAAGAGACCTATCAACAGCAGGGCGAAGTTGCCTTGCATCAGTAATGTTTATACTCTTTTCCAGGTAAATCTTTGAATCAATAGTAATAACGGGCTTGTCTAAAAGCATAAATTCATAAACGACGGAAGATGTGTCAGAAATTAAAACATCTGCAATTTGTAATAATGGAATATTATCAGGTTTAGAATACAATAGAAGCGAATCTCTCCGAAGTTTGGAAAAATACTCTATATCTTTTGCTTCCATAAGATCATGGAACTTGATTACACAAAGCTCACTATCTTTCGGTAAACCTTCAAGGACAGGAAATATTTTTTTCGATGACTCAAACTTAGGGCTAAAAGTTGGCGAATAAAGAATTATCTTTTTTGCTGGATTGATATTAAGACTTTTGCATATCTTTTCGCGATCAAATGATTTCAACAATAAATCAATTTTAGGCCAACCTGTCTCTATTACATGAAAATGCTCTTTCTTTTTAGCCAGTTCTTTAAACCTATTAGTTATTAGTGGACCACTTGTACAATAGAGATCAAAAAATCCTGTTATCTTATAGTGACCACCTTTCTCATCGCAAAGACCGTGAAAAATTTGAACTTTCAAACCGGGAATCCTGTCATGGACTATATTTCCTGGAACAAAAACCACATCAGGACAGAATGAGATTGCCTCTTCAATTGACATAGTATAATGCAGATCAGAATCAATATATTCCTCCATACTTTTAGTAATAAAAATTAAAGATTCGCCGCGACCAGTTTTTGTTATTTCCTCAAATAACGGCTTGATTATGCAAATAGAATAAGGCTTCGTAATAAAAAATAGATAACGCTTCATTTATTAAAGATATAGTTTAATTTGCAGTTACTATGTGGAGCACTTCGAGAGTGTGCAGAGTCTGCAAAGGTTTGTTTTAAATTAATATCACATTTGTGTTTTGATTTAATACAATGTCCAACTATTGATAGACCTATATTCATTTTTTAATAATAATCATCATTTATTTGTGTGTTATATATAAAAAACATTAGCATCCGCCAATCGGCGTATTAGCGTTGATTGGCGGTTGTTTTCGCTTTTTTATATCTTCTACAACACGTTTAGCAGCTTTTCCATCAATATCTCCAAGAAACAGACCTCTTCTCTCATCTATCAATTGAGATTTCTGTTTTTTTTCAGATAATGCTTTTTCAACTATTAATGGCAGTTCCTCTGGATTCCCTAACCGATAAGTAAAATCCAGATGTCTTATAATTTCCGTATCCATTCGGCTCTTTTCAAATTTCTTAAAGAAAATCCTATGTTTCCTCCTGAGATGATAAAAATCACAAATAATAGAGGGCTTACCCGTCGCAAGATACTCAAAAACTGTAGAGGAAGCCTCTGACAGTAAAACATCTGAAATCTCAAAAAACGGTATAATATTAAACTCTTCCACAGGTAAAAGTTTGATATGAGAATATAGCTTGCTTAGTTTGAGAAACAGACTTTTTTGATGACGATATTTCTTTAAAACCCATGAAAAATGATGAAGCTTTACTATGAGATTAAAACCTTTTGTCAATTCTGCAATTCTTTCCCCAAATACTTCTATGGAACTCGGATAAAATGTGGGAGCATATAAAATTATCGGCTTAGAAGAATCTATAGATAATTTCTTTAATATTTTAACTTCATTGAAATCTTCTAACAGTAGATCAAGTTTTGGATAACCTGTAACAATCAGTTCGGTATCGATACTCTGTTTCTTTAACTTCTCCAACCGATATTTACTCTCTACATATCGAACATCAATCCTCGGATTATAATCGGCATAATAACAGAATTTCACACCAATCCCATGATAGAGTAGCACTGCTAATGTATCTTTAGAGCAATATTTTTCTGCATGCGAGCTTTTCCCAAAAAAAGTTACATCAAAATTTCTATCAAGAATTTTTCTACGCCGTTCTATTTCTTTCTTTGCATCAATAAATTGTCCGTTAAGCTCACCAATTATTTTTTTTATCAAACTATAATCTATTCGCTTTTTATCTACATATGCAGAATACCAGATATCAAAAGCACCGTCCTTTTCTATAGCCCTTGCTACTGGAAGAAATTGAGGAAGATAATAAAGGTGATGGATGTTAAACAGAATTGATAATTGGCGATTGTTAATTGACAATTTATACGTCCTCCGGCATACGCCTATGTAGGTATCTTTTCGACATCATACATGTACAAAAGATAAAATCTTAGGTAATATTACATTCTTAGCCTTTTCCAAATCTTCTGGAAAATCTATTTCTATTACCGGTATTTCGGTAATGTCCTCGTAGTAGATTTCATGTTTATCGAGAATTAAGTTAACAGCTTTTTCAAAAAATGACATCTGGTCACCGTCATCTATTACTGACTTTAAACTTGCAATAAAATCCTCAGTCAGAGAAGCACTAAATCTTCCAATGCCAACAAACTCACCAATGCTTTTGTCTAAATCTATCTTTTTGCCGATATGTATAACCCTTTGATCCTCATCAGGAATGATTTTAACCTCTTCTTCTCCACAATTTTTAATTTCCACTCCAAGAGTAGATTCATTTTCAGATTTTAACAATCTACCTATCAAAGAATAATGAAAAATCACATCTGCATTAAAGTAGAGAAAATCTTCGTTTTCAAAATAATCCCTGGCAAGCCAGAGCGAGTAAACAGTATTCGTCGTCAAAAAATCGGGGTTATCTATATACTGAATTTCTAAATTTTTATAGTGATTACCATACCTGTTGATTATTTGCTCTTTTAAAAAGCCAATTACTATCAAGACATCATTAACTCCATAATGGTCAAGTGCATCTAACTGATACTCTAAAATGGGCTTACTTCCAATTTCAAGTAGAGATTTGTGCTTACTATCAGTAAGAGGAGAAAGTCGCCTGGCTGAACCGGCGGCAAGAATAACTGCCTTCATTTTACAATTCCTTTAACTGTGTATTATGGTAAATCCAATAAATTTTTAGTTCAAGTTCCGGATTTGATCCAAAATGTTTGAAAAAGCTCATATATGTAGTTAAAAAACATTTGTGATTAATTTATAAAATATTTTATTAATATCCTGCTTTCTTATTTTTTCATAGAAGAGTTTCTGTTTATCAAAACACTTTTCCTCAAAGTATTGGATATACTTCTTATCGATTCAATTTGGTGAGAAAATGAGTTGCATTTTTCTTTTTTCTATCTCTGTCTTTTCCATCGGGAAGCTCTTGGAAAGTACAAATAAATTTTACAGTTGACTTTAAAGGAATTAATTTTTAATTTTTGGTATGTACGTACGTATTTACAATTATTATGAGTAAAATATCTAAAACAATCAAAATCTCTATTAGCCACGAAGAATGGCTCAAAGCTAAAAAGATCAACTTTTCAGAATGGGTCAGACAGAAGCTAGATGCAGAGATTAATCAACAGCTTAGATCAGGCAATAGAAATAAGTTCAAAGCTGTCATATTAGCGGCTGGAAAAGATACTACCCTTTTTCCGCTTACTAATGACATTCCAAAAGCTCTTCTTGATATAAAAGGAAAAAGTATCCTTCAGCGTCAGGTTGAAATGCTAAGAACAGTTGGAATCAATGATATTGCAGTTGTACGAGGTTATAAAAAAGATCAGATAAATTTCCCCAATCTGGAGTACTTTGATAATGATGATTATGAAAATACAGGAATTTTAGTCTCTTTATTTTTAGCCAGGGAATTTATGGATAAAGATATGATAATTTTATACGGTGATATTCTTTTTGAAATAGATATCCTCAAAAGATTAATTGAAACACGTCACGATACTACTTTAGTTGTTGATAGAGGTTGGAAAAAACGCTATCAAGTTAGTCATGAAGAGCATCCTTTTGCTCCTGAGTTGACAAGACTTTCTGAAAAAGAGCAGGAGATTGAAATTAGTTCAGTTGGTATTGGAATGCCTGAAACAAATTCAACATCTGAATTTATTGGGCTAGCTAAACTATCAACTAATGCCTGTTCAATTCTGAAGGATCTTTATAAAAACGTCTATTGTATCAATCAAAATAAGAAATTTCACCAGGCAAAACAGATCAGAACAGCGTCTTTTCTTGATTTTATTCAAGAGTTGTTAGATCGTGGAGAAAAAGTTGCTGCTTTAGAAATTTGGCGTGCCTGGATAGATATAGATACATTTGAAGATTACCGCAATGCATGGAAATCTTTCAGTGAAGTAGTTCCGAACAAAGAGTAAAAATAGTGAAAAGGAATACAAGAAAATATTAAAGATATGGATCAAGAACAATTTTGGAAAATAAGAGCCGAAAAGTATAACAAACTCAACTGGGTTAATGAACAATCCTATATAGAGACATTCGTTTCATCTACAGAATTCAACAAAAATGAAAGTGTTCTGGATGTAGGAACAGGTACTGGCGTAATAGCAAAAAGGATAGCGCTTATGGTAAGGGAAGTAATTGGCCTGGATATTTCTCAAGATATGCTAGAGCATAGCAACTGGAAAGATAATAAATATTTTATCAAAAGAGATATAAGAGAACCTTTCTTTCATAATAATATTTTTGATAAAGTAACGGCAAGAATGGTTTTCCATCATATTATTGAAAGAACCCAGAATGCTATGGATGAGTGTTATAGGATTCTAAAGGATGGGGGGAAGATGATTTTATCGGAGGGTGTCCCACCAACACCTGAAGTTAAGGAAGACTATGAGAATATATTTAAATTAAAAGAAGAAAGAATAACTTTTTTAGAAAAGGATTTAATAGAGTTGATGAAGAATTCCGGATTCAAAAATGTCGAAATAATCACTCATATTTTAAAAAACTTTAGTGTTAAGAACTGGTTAGAAAATAGTGGTTTATCACAAAATAATCAGGATAAAATATTTGAGATGCATGTTACAGCATCTGAAATCTTTAAAAGAGACTATAATATGAAAATTGTTAATGGTGATTGTTTAATTGATGTAAAAAATTTGATTCTTGTGGGGGAAAAATGAAAATAGTTTATTCTTACTACGTACTTGATATTGTTCACAAAGGTCATCTGCTTATGATGAAAAATGCAAAAGCGATAGCTGGAGAAGACGGCAAATTAATTGTAGGAATTCTTACTGATGAGGCGGTTTTAGAAAAAAAACCAAAAAAACCAGTGCTATCTTTTGATGAAAGGATTGAACTTGCAAACTCAATAAAATATGTTGATCTAGCAGTTGCGCAAGAGACTTACTCACCATTACCCAATGTTAAGAAAATCAGACCCGATATTTTGTGTGAAAGTTCAAGTCATACTGAAGAGGCAATCGAAGAAGCAAGAGAAGTGATGAAAAGTATTAATGGTAGACTTGTTGTTATACCCTATTATCCCTCTCAATCTTCAAGTGGAATAAAAAACCTCATACTTAAAGAAAATAATACAGAATAAAATTAAGGAGTACAAAAAATGGCAAATGAATTAACAGGGTCTGTAAACTTAAAGATTAAGCACTGGCAAACTAAAATGTTCTGGTTGATGTGGATTACTTATGCATCATTTTACCTTGGCAGAGTAAACTTCTCTGTTGCTATTCCGGGAATAATGCAAGAATTTAGTCTATCAAAAACAAGTTTAGGCGCAGTTGCAAGTGCGTTATTTGCATTATATGCAATAGGGCAATTCATCAATGGACAACTGGGAGATAAATTGAACTCTCGAAGAATAATTTCAATTGGTCTGTTATCATCAGCAGTATTGAATATTTTTTTCGGTCTTACCGGTGGAATAATAGGCCTGATGATCGTTGTTTGGGGATTGAATGGATATTTCCAGTCAATGGGTTGGGGTCCAACAGTAAAGGCGATGGCAAATTGGTTTCCAAGGAATGTAAGGGGCAAAATTGCCGGGCGTCTTGGTACATGCTATATTATTGGAGGAGCTCTTTCATGGCTGTTGGCTGGAACTATTATTAAATATTTTAATTGGCGCTTTACTTTCTGGTTCCCTTCATTAATAATGATGGCTATTGCAGTTCATTGGTATATACGCGCAAGAAATGCACCCGAAGAAATAGGGCTACCCAGCTTAGAGGACCAAGAAAAAGGCATTGAAAATTCCGAAATTCGCAAAGATGAGCACATCGGCTTCCGAAAAACTTTAAAAATAACTCTGGCAAATCCATATATATGGTTTGCTGCATTTGGGTTGTTTGGGCTTAACATTGTTCGTTACGGTTTTATGACATGGGCACCAACATATATGTTTGAGGAACAGGGGGCGACGATATCCATGGCTACATATAAAGCTGTTGCTTTCCCTCTTGCCGGAGTGTTAGGTGCCATATTCGCTGGCTGGGTATCTGATAGAGTATTTAAAAATCGTAGAGCTCCAGTTGCATTTATTATGTTAATTTTGTTAGCTTTATTCTGTTATCTATTTAGAATAATTCCAGGTGAAAATTGGATCATTAGTTTGATAATTTTAATGCTGATTGGTTTCTTTACTTTTGGACCCCATATATTAATAGTAGCTGCTCTACCTGTCGATTTAGGTTCACGTAAAGCTGCTTCATCTGTAACAGGTTTTATAGATGCTATCGGTTATGCAGGAGCGAGCTTAACCGCGGTAGGAGCCGGGTTTTTGATAG
Source organism: Fidelibacterota bacterium (assembly GCA_016782645.1). Classification (GTDB taxonomy): domain Bacteria; phylum Fidelibacterota; class UBA2242; order UBA2242; family UBA2242; genus BS750m-G69. The sequence goes on from JADHYC010000012.1 coordinate 27,320, forward strand.
AAAAGTTTAGCTGGGATGCCGCTTTTTACTTCTGGATATTCGGCGCAATCATGGCTGCGGTTATGATGGTATTTGTATGGAAATTCGAGATGAAAAAAGGATAGAGATATGATAAAAAAAATAAAACAATTTTTAATCCTGATATTATTTTTGGGCATAGTCACAAATATTCGATTACTTGGTCAGGCAGAGTTTCAATTTACATTACAATCATGGGCAACATATACGACATATGAGCATTCGGCAGATTCAACGACAACTCAATTGGGCTTTGGTATCCGACGCGCCAGGCTTCGCGGAAAAATGACAAAAGGCAAAGCGACCGGTTTTGTTCAATATGATGCTTATACCGGTAATATGATGGATGCACAAATCGACTACAGTTTAACAGAAAATATAAAAATCAGGATGGGTCGATTTGTTGGCGCCGGGAGTCAGGCTGGAGGACATACATCGCATACTGCCATCGATTTTGCCGAAAGATCTATCGTGGGAAGACTTTGGGCAAGTGCAGTCGGACGATCAGACTACCGGACATATGGATTTTCATTAATGGGAAAAGTCAGATTTTTAGATTACCAGGTGTTAGCGCAAAACGGTGACGGATTCCTCAACTTGAAGCCCTATGGAACAAAATCGAGTAATTCCGACAAGGATACCGGTTCTATTCCCCAGTTAGATTTTTTGGTTTCTACAAAGTTATATAACGGGATATCGATGGGTTTGCACTATGGTCTCCCTAATGAAAACCGCATCAATATTTCTTCAATGACTGGATTTTTCTATATAAAACCAAATGATTACAGTAGGGGAAAACTAAGGGGCAAATTTGATTTTGCAAGAGTGGATTCAGTATCGTCAGGTATTGTTACACTTGGATATGCAATAAAGTGTTTCTATAAATTAACTGAAAAGATAGAAATAGGAGCCGGATATGAACGCTGGGATCCCAATGTTAATGCAGATAAAAATGCCTTTGGTAATATTTTAGTTGGATTAAACTATTCACCCGATCCGGAACATTGGAGGGATACCTTATTCAAATTGGCAGCAACGTTTAAAACTGCTGAAGCAGAAGGTCAGCCGTACGATCCATTTATCGTGCATTTTATCTGGCAGGTTTATATGCATTAGAGTTTTCACAAGAAATTATCTCAACAATATCTTTTTCTATTAATCGCGGAAATTTGTTCATTATCCCGGAAAAACGTAACAGGAATGTCTGCTAAAAACCTTTGAAGTCCGCAACAATCAGATTTTAATTACCGGTAAAATCAACGGTATCTTTTGGTTCTGTATGCTCCTTTTTTCCAAAACCGCTGAGGATCAAAAAAAGCCCGATCAATATCAGTATAACCGGCCAATATCGGAAATAGATGCAAAAACGGGCGTAAAATATTAATGCAAGCGTTACCAGGATACCGCCGGGTATCCAGAGCGCGTTACCTTTCGGTGCAAAGAGAAACATTAAACACCGATTTTCACAGGGTTAATAATCGTCGCAAATACACCTAATCAAGGAGTCCAGACAATTTGAATGGTTTTGTTATTCAGCCAGGGTACTTGAATTGGTCTATTTAACTTATCAAAACTCATTAGTATCATATTGTGTGCCCTTTTTCTTGGAGATTTAGGATTCGCAAAGTACTCAGCATGACTAATTTTTTCTTTGGTTGTAGTATTATTAAGACATCTATACATGTGTGAATAACATAATATATTGAAATAAAAGTCAAGATATATTTTATTGAAAGGCTATTATATGGAGGATAATATATATAAATTGTATGAATAAATAAGATATTCGCAATTATATCAACGATAATATAATCGTCATTTAAATATTATTATCGTCATAAAGATACATAAGAATTTGATTCACAAAAATGAAATGTTGAGATAGTAATAGATAATATTTACCATTATTACGACGAGAAAAATATTCGAAGTACCCGGAAATATATAAAGAAACTCTTTATGAGTTAGGTTTTATTATGACTTCTATAGCAACTGTGAAAATCGGTGTTAAAAGTAAAAAATGAATAGATTGCTCCAGTTAGGGCGATTCTACTTACTGGATACTCGCTACTGGCTACTGGTAAGGAACTGTTTATCGTCAGGAGAATCCTACATATCAGCATAATAAATTATGGTTTTAGACTAAGCTCAATATTATCAAGATCAGGATATTGAGATAACAGCTGCCTGTCACTGGGGAATTTATTCAGGTGAATATAACCCGTAGTGATCTTTAACCGATTCATCAGTTTTTCAGGTTTATGGACAGACTCTAGTTAAGGTGTTTCCATTCCTAAATGTTGTGCCCACTCAGGAAAAACACCGGGATCAATCGAGAATACTACTGTTCCAATGAGGTAAAACAACACCGTGATAATGATAATACCAATAATGTTGATAAATATGCCGACCCTTGCCATTTCTGAAATTCTGATTCGTCCACTCCCGAATACAATTGCATTGGGTGGAGTGGCAACAGGCATCATAAATGCGCAAGATGCAGAAATAGTTGCAGGAATCATAAGCAACAGAGGATTGGTTTTCATCGCAATAGCAACCGATGCTAATATTGGAAGAATCATTTCCGTTGTCGCAGTGTTTGATGTCAGTTCTGTTAAAAATGTTAGCCCAAAACAGATAATAATAATCATAATAATTGGTGGCATTCCAGCAAGACCACTAAATTGATTCCCAATGAATACTGAAAGTCCTGTAACCTGAAATCCCTTTGCTAAAGCAAAACCGCCGCCGAAAAGTAGTACTATATTCCAGGGAAGCTTTGTGATGACATCTGTTCCCATAACGGTCGAATATTTTGTGCCTTTGGTTCGAGTTGGGATTAGAAACATAAGCATTGCCATAAATATTGCAACAGTAGCATCATCAATCAGGTCAGGATTAGGAAGCAGTTGAGACCATCCCGGTACCGAGACAAAACCTATGATTAGCTTTTTTCTAAACACCCATAAAATAGCAGTCAAAGAAAAAATGATGAGTACAGATTTTTCCTCAAAACCCATGGGACCTAATTCTTTATACTCTTTGTTTACAATAGCTCTGTCAACAATCAGGCTCGATGGGAGACGAAAAAATATCTTGGTGAGTGTTAACCAGACTACGAATAACATAACAGCAGATATTGGTAATCCCATTATAAACCATGTACCAAATGCAATCGGTTCAGCTTGTGTGAATGTTATTTGAAAAATTCTTGCAAATGAAAGATTTGGGGGAGTTCCTACTAAAGTAGCAATACCTCCTAGGGAACACCCATAGGCGATGCCAAGCATTAAACATGTTGTGAATTTGCGTGTTTCTGCAACATTAAAATTCTCCTCCATTTTTAAGACAATGGCGAGACCAATCGGAACCATCATAATAGCAGTAGCCGTATTGGATATCCACATAGATAAAAATGATGAAGCTATCATAAATCCTAAGACAATTTTGTTAGGTCCTCCGCCTATAAATCTTATGATAAAAAGAGCTATCCGTCTATGGAGGTTCCACTTTTCCATAGTCAGAGCAATCATGAATCCCCCAAGGAAAAGGAAAATAGTACTATTGAAATATATAGGAGCAGTGGCGTTGCTTTCCAAGATGCCCAATAATGGATAAAGAAGCATTGGCAGCAGAGCGGTGGCAAACAAGGGAATAGCATCCGTTATCCACCATACAGCCATGAGAATTGCCACTGCTGCCATGCGGGTTAAAATATGGTTTTCCGGGTCAAAATTGAAGAACAGCAACACTATGAAGAACAGAACAGTACCTAAAATTAAACCTATCTTCTGAGTTGTACTCTTTCCATGCGCTAATTTTTCTTTGTCCAAAAAAATTCTCCTTTATCTATTTCAAGCTATATAACGGTAAAGCATGAAGTACGCGAGTCATAGCGCAATTGCTTTGCTTCTCGATAATTGGCTGGAAAATCCTCAAAATTCACGTTTATTGAGTAGCTCACTGCATTACTTCTATGCCCTGGTTGAACTAAGCCCGGCAGCTGCCGGGGCAGCCCGTCGGTAAAACAACATAATAAATCTCTTCTTTAGTATTTCTGTTAGTCTATCCATCTTATCTTAATCTACTGATTTTCAGTGGAAATTACACAAAAAAGAAAGGACAGATATGACATCACTACAAAAACGGATCATCATCTACGCCCGGGTCGGGCAGGCAAGCCCCGACGCTGCGCGATCAGGCTTGAAGTAGGTTCGGCAATCTGCGGTTTTATTTAACACCGATTTTCACAGGGTTAATAATCGTCACAAATACACCTAATCAAGGAGTTCAGACAATTTGAATGGTTTTGTTATTCAGCCAGGGTACTTGAATTGGTCTATTTAACTTATCAACACTCATTAGTATCGGAGTATGTGCCCTTTTTCGTATTTTGACGTAAAACTTATCACCGGTATATACTATCTTTCCTGGCATATTAACAAACTTTCTAAAGATTGTTGGAGCAAGAGCATTTTCAAAACGTCTCATGTCTTTTGAAAATCTATGGTATAAAGTATCTGCAATAAACGTCCATAAAATATCAAAATGAATCATGATCATTAAGGGCGAGGAAAGAGCATTCAGATTAAAAAACGAGACCAACTCTGATATTTTGTTCTCAATATGCCAGCGTTTTGCATAAACTAACAAAATCCCTGACAGTTTTATTTTCTCATTATTTGTTATAATAAAGGTTGGATTTTTCCTGCCATGCTTTTTTACTACAATTTGACGAAAACTGTTTTTACAATCTTTTAGAGTTACTATCTCTTCACAGACTAATACATTTTTATATTTTCACCCACATAATTACAAAAAGGGCAGTTTCAGGGGAAAATTTGATTTTAGTCAGGTCGCAGATAATACTGGAGAATCGACGGTAACTTCTTTTGGTTATAGAATAATGGGTTTTTATAAATTAACTGACAAATTGGAAATTGGATCGCGCTATGAGATATGGGATCCCGATAAAAATTCGAATAATGATGCATTTGGCAATATCACCGTTGGAGCAAATTATTCGCCCGACCCGGAACACTGGAAAGATATGCTGTTCAAAATATCAGCAACGTTTAAAACTTCTGAAGTAGAAAATCAGCCGTTCGATCCGTTTATCGTGCATTTTGTCTGGCAAGTTTATATGCATTAATGTGAATAAAACAAAATGGTTTTTCCCTTCAGGCGAATAATTATTTGTAAATGGAATATAATAAACAAGAAAGTAGTTTAATAACTTCCACATTCATGAAATACTCATTAGAAAACGATGAATTGACAGTTTAAAATCTCTTAATAGAGATGACCCTGGCAAGCGAATCAATTCAATATATGATTAAACTCACTATATAGTAATTCAATATGTTCTTAAGCATATTGGATCTTTTTCATGACGTCCAGATCGTTGATTATTAATTTTTCATTAAACGGCTGATCGTTAAATAAAGCTCGTAAAATACCTGTAAAATAATCCGCTACATCTCGTTTATCGTAATTAATATTTGTATATCTTTGTCCAAGAAACATCTTTTTTATTATTTTCAGAATCCCCTTTTTTGAAAGCATCTTTTGGAAATCTTTTATCATTCTTTTAAAACCTTTCCTCGGAACTTTTGCCAGCGGACCTACCAGCAGAGTCGACAAACCACCAAGATGGGAAAGTGTTTTTGAGTCCTTGAAAAAAAGCTTATTTCCCCTGCTTATAAGTAAAATATTAACGAGTTTAGCGGTGTCGTAGCGTTTCTTTTTCATGCCTATTCTGACAACATCTTTTTGTACATCGTTAGGAATGGCATCCCATTTATAGAATTTTCAAAGGAAACCGTTTTCTCGTTAAACAATCGGGTTAGAACGAGATTGTCGTATATTGCAAAAAATGAACTCCCCAGACACAAACCATCACTTGTCCAGTTAAACCGACCACCTATCCTTGAACTGGATTCACTCATGATCTGATTCTGTTCACTTAACCAAATCGCGGTACCAGAGAATACGCCACTGTATTTATCAATATAAGGAATGAATTCATCCATGAAGTTACCAGTAGAGAAAATCTTCGTTTCTGAAATATTCGCGGGTAAGCCAAAGTGAGTAAACAGTATTTGTAGAAGAGAAATCTGGATTATCAATATACAATATACTCAAATTTCTATAATGATATCTGTATTTTTGAATAATTTTTTCTTTTAGATACCCTACAACAATTACAACTTCATTCACCTCGTAGCGGTTTAGAGCATCAAGCTGATATTCGATTGTTGGCTTATTCCCAATGTAGATCAAACATTTTGGGATACTGTTAGCTAGGGGAGCAAGACGTTTTTCTGCACCAGCTGCTAGAATTACAGATTTCATCTCGCCTTTCCTTATAGCTTTTTGGAATTTCGTTTCTTATAGTCAATTTCTTACAACCAACTCAATAGTGAATTTTAAAATACCTTCAATGGAACCTAAATTAATTCCTTTTTAATTAGTTTAATAAAACATTTATCGGCATAGAACACACTTAAATCACTTTTTAACAGCATAATTTGAGAAAAGCTTCTTATACTGAAAACGGATCTCTTATACCATGTAATCTATATTGTGTCCTGATTTTCTAAATTAAATGTTGCTTTACCATGTCGAGTTAATTTTATCTCAAAAATTATGTTTACTCTGGATAACATCCTTATTTAATCGACAGTCATCTCTATTCAGTCCCGCTGTATCTGGATCGAGACTAGATTGGAAAGGTATTAATTGTTATCCACTGGTTAAATCTCTCAATTGGTTAATCAGAGAACAGTAGCATAATATCTTCATTGATAACCGTGCTTAATCTATTTTTTTATCATCTTAACCACGTGTTGGCCTGTCGGATGATGTTTGTACTCGTTTGAGTAGTCCTCTAGCCTGAATCCATACCTATCTGCTAAAGACTCAAAAAACGAAAAAGGATAGCGAAAGCCTTTGAGGCTTGTTTGTTTAAACTTGAACGCCTTGTTGAAAGTGAAGAAGAAGACAGAATCTAGTTTCATTATATGCCCAATGTGCTGAAAGCATTCCTCAATATGTTCGGGCTTGAGATGGGTAAAAACTGACTGGGCTAGTAAGTAATCAAATATTTCACCATCGAATTCCGCGAAATTCAAGTCTTTGTTTTTGCTAACTAATAGCCTCGGATGCTTGTCTAACAGGCTTTCCTCTTGAACAAGTTGTTTGCCATATTCAATGGCCTTATGGGATATATCTATTCCTGAGTAGTTGCCAGTATTTAGGTATCTGATGAAATGCCTTCCTCCTCGAAGTGTACCACAACCAATGTCCAACATTATATGTTGTGGCTTTAAACCATTTTTGACCAGAAAATCAAACTGGAGATTCCCCATCATTTCCCACCTTCCTCCAATGGCTTTATGGGGACTACGCTCCACACGAAGATTAGTATGTTCACTGTATGCCTCTAAATAGTCTTTTTCTTCATAGAGCTTCTTAATATGTTCTTTGTATTTTGACGTGCTGCGAAGGCGTTTAAAAATTCTTTTGAACAGAGATAAGATTGTCTTTCGCATATGAATAATCCTCCTATAGTTTATGCTAAAGTTAAATTAAAAAGGCTTATAACTTCGCACCAGAATATCAAAGGTGATGTACAATATTTTGTATATAAGAATTTTAAAATCATAATATATTGTGCTTTGAGATTATTATCTTTGAATTCATGATGGATATAATTTAATGATTTTTTAACATAGTATGTAAGAACTTCCTCAGCCCTTTGAATCAATTAACGAAACTATTTTCTTTTATACACGATAACTAAATAATTTAGAATCCGAACAGATAGCTATATGAAATTATCCCATTGTTTAGATATATTTTAAATTAAAATAAAGTGAAATCCTGCTTTTTCAATGAGCATTGTAGAAATATTTTTGTTAAGTTCAATTTACTTCAGATAGAGTTTGATATTCAAGAAATTGATGAGTTCTTTCAGTGCTATTAACTTTAAAGATCTACCTAATCCCTAATAGAAAAAAATTGCTTAGGCGTTAAATTTCATCCTGAGATATCAGTATTTGAAAATCGATAATAAAAGATCAAAGGAGAGATGTATGATTTATTTAATTTTTAATTAGCTTAAAGATACGTTTACAGCTTTTTCCATCTCTAAATTGATGAAAAATTTCAGTTAATCGTTCTCGTTCCTCTGAATCCTTTTCCGGGTTATCTAAATATTCCTGTGCTGCTTTAATAAAATCTATAAATCCTAATACCTTATTACCAGGCGTCCAACGATTATAATCCAAGATAATTCCACGGTGATAATTTTCTAAATCATAAGGCACATATATAATTGGCTTATTACATAGAAGGAAATCAATCGCAATACTTGAGTAATCAGTAATTAAAAGATCCACTGCTGGTAAAATTTCATTTACATCCAATAAAACAGAGTGCGAGAAATAAAATATTCGATTGTTATTAATGATCGATCCAGTCTGAGATTGATCCTTAATTGCAAATTTATTTTCATAATCATGGGTTCTCAACAACACGATCGCATTATTTTTTTCAAGAAACACCTGTAATCTTCTTATTTCAAAATCTGTGAAAGGGAAAAAAGCACTTGGATGAACACTATCTTTCCATCTACCTGAATCTCTATGGGTTGGCGCATAAAGTATAACCTTTTTGAAATTAACCTTTGGTTCTATTAATCCAATTAAAAACTTTACAGTCGCTTGTTTCTTATCTCTACAATTAATCAAGATGTCACTTCGTGGCAAACCAGTGACAATAAAGTTATTAATATTTACATGATAGGCTGCGGAACGAATATATTTTTCTATGTCTGAGCACATAGTGTAATACGTTACAGCTCTTCTTCGTTTAATTTCTCTTTTGATTGCCTTTTTAGATGACCTGATTTCAATTCCTGTTTTTTTAGTTCCAGGAACCAATATCCCATGGCCTAGGTTGATTACCTTTCTCCTTTTTGCTTTTGTAAATTTCAAGATATCCCAAAAATCATTCCTCCCTCTGATAATTACCGCCGAAGAGGTCAAGTAATGATAAATATACTTGATATTTCCAATAATTCCTTTTCTTAAAACAACATTTTTTTTTGAATATTCCTTACAAAGATAATTGTATACATCTTTAGAATTTGTTATCCATAGAGGATGCCCCCATTTCTTTTTAATAAGATAATCATAAAAATATTTAGGATCTCCATGAAATAGTCCTCCCTTACTATAAAATAGTACCTTCCCTTTAGACAAAGGGACAATTTTATTAATCAAATATATTAAAGGTGACAAAATAAACATTACAGCATTAAACATATTTATTATTTATCCTTTTAGGTTTATACTGCAGATCCTCGTATATGGCAAAATCATCAAGGCTTGAGTCAAAATCCCTAACTGGAGTACGCCAGTCTCCGAACCTGTCGGTAAGATATTGGTCAACATTGGAGGGAATTGCATAATTTCTATTGTCCCAATAGATTGTATCAAGATCTTCATGATACAGGGCTTTTACCCTTTTTGGAGTATAAGTGTCAATCCAGTAATAATAATCACCGACCTTATATTTGATGAAGATATCAAGATACAGCTCCTGGATCTTAAATAGTCTCAAGTATTTTTGATGCCAATACTTTATCCTGACAAGACGAAGTTCACCTGGCAGCCTACCTGTATGATCATATCGTACACTGACTCGGTATTTGAGCGGGAATTTTTTTTTGATTGCAAGAAATTTTTCCACATCTTCTCCGGTAATACAGATATCCGCATCATGGTCCCAGGGTATCAATTCCTTATCACGAATGATACCCAATAGTGTTCCGAAATCAAGCCAATATTTGATACCGTGTTTTTCAAATATAGAAACCGTGTCAACAAGAATCCTTTTTAACTTAATAAGATTTTTTCCCTTCAAACAAACAACTTTCCTGAAACGTTTTGGATTTGTACAACGAGTCTTCCGCAGAAGACTGAGCATTGTCTCCTTATCTATTATTGCACCATCGTCGGAATTAGTATCCCATTCAGATATCACCTGGCGCCAGTTACCATATCGCACAGTTAAATATTTCTCAATATTGCCCGGTGTTTGAAAGTTTTTACCTTTAATAGCAAGTGATTCCAGATTGTAAAAGTACTTTGATAGAACTTGTTTACACGCTATTCCGCTAATCCAGCGAGTATATTTTCCTTTATTAAATTTTAGAGTGATATTCAAACCAGTAGCCCTGCGCCAGATTTCTATTGTTGGTATGATATATAACTTTATGATATTACCATCGATCCACCTGTATCCTGACTTATCATATTTCAATCGTAATTTATACCAGGGTAGAAAAGAGGATTTAAGAGACAAAATCTTTTGAAGATATTGTGATGGAATACCAATAGTAAGGTTTTTTGAATAGTGGAGGAATCGGCCATCTCTATAGAAGCCCAATAGGGTACCGGAATCCAGCCAAAAAGGTATTTCATTTTTATCAAGCACCTTTTTAGTATATAATAGAAGCTTCATTGCTTTCTTTTCTTTACATCTGATATTTTTTCTATTTGATGACGGCATTATCCTTTTCCTATACAATTTTGAAATATAAAAAATTTATACTAATACAATTATGGTTTGGATGGTAGCTATGAACACTCGCTTTTATCTAACCAATAACCTCTTTTTCATCTGTAACTGAGCTTTTACTCTTAAGTTCATATTTTGCTTCCTGATTTGCATGCTAACAATTCCTTGAGATAGTTTTCAATACTATTAACCATTTTCTCAATAGAAATATTCTCTCTTATGAACTTACTCGCCTCGCTACCAAGGCTTTCGCGGACTTCAGCAGACTTTAGTAATTCTAATGTTTTTTTAGTCATCAATCGCACATCATTAGAGGGCACTATAATACCTGTTTTTCCAGATTGAATAAGCTCGTTAACACCCCCAACATCAAACGCTACAACAGATCTGCCAACTAACATCGCTTCTATGAGAACATTAGGGACTCCTTCATATGCAGAGGTGAGTAAGATAATGTCACAATAGTAGTATAAATCCTCCAGGTCTGTTTGAAATCCAACCATATATACACTATCATTAATACCTAAATCGCAAGCGTATTGTTGAATTTTATCCTTCAGCGGCCCATATCCAACAATCAGAAAGATTGCCTCGGGATATTCGTCCAGGATGTTTTTAGCTACATCTAAGAAGAGATTGTGCTGTTTTTGAGGTACTAATCGGCCAAAAATGCCAATGACAGGGCGGCGTTTTGGAAGATTGTATGTTTGTCTAAGATTTTCAATATCTGAGTTTGCCGAAACATTAATATCAACCCCATTTTGAATCACTCGAATGAAATCATCTTCCATCCAACCATAAGACAAATATTTTTTCTTGATAGCTTTCGTATTAGTAATAACCCCGTCTACCATGTGTTTATAGGTATGACGATATCGCCAATTATCATGTACATTTGCAAGTCCTGCACGGGCTACTATTATTACCGTTCGCCTTGAAAATTTCCTGGCGATGCTAGCCATCTTAATCTCTTTATTGTAATGATTAATAACAATATCGATTTGATGGTGACGAAATATTTTCGACAATCTATAACTGTTGATAATACTGAAGTCCATCCCAAATTTTAAAGAGTATGTACAAAAACCAGCTTCAATACACTTATTTACGAACAAGGAGTTCGATTTACCGCCACAATAGACCGTATGCCCTCTTTGGCGCAATCCTTTGGCTGTCATTAACATCCATTTCTCAATGCCACCCCAGGCTTTGACTCTTGTGCTGTTTAGAAACAAAATATTCATTAAGTGACTCCGATTAATTGGATCCTGGAATACACATCCGTTCCTAATAAAATAGAATGAGGTTGTGACTTTTTAGTGTAAATAAAATATGCTTTTTTCATACTGATAATCTACAAAGAGTTTATCTGAAGTTTGGAAAAATACTTGTATGAACCATCCTTTTGAAGCAATTCTGAATGTGTTCCAGTTTCAACTACCTTTCCCTTTTCCAAAACTATGATCTTATCGGCATTCTGAATTGTTGATAATCTGTGTGCTATTACCAATACTGTTCTATCTTTCATTAACCTATCTATTGCCATTTGGACTTTTTGTTCAGATTCCGAATCTAAAGAAGAGGTTGCCTCATCCAGTATAAGTATTGGTGGATTTTTCAAAAGTGCTCTTGCAATAGCCAGTCGTTGACGCTGCCCGCCAGAAAGCCTGGTCCCTTTATCCCCAATTACTGTCTGAAACTTATCAGGAAAACCATTTATGAACTCCAAAGCATTTGCCGCTTTTGCTGCCGCTTCAACATATTCAGGATTGGTATCTTCCATTCCGTAAGCAATATTATTAAAGATCGTATCATTAAATAGGATTGTTTCTTGAGTAACTATTCCCATTAGTGATCGAAGTGACTCAAATGTTACATCTCTGATATCTATGCCATCAATTTTTATACTTCCTCCATTCAGATCATAGAATCGAGGTAGAAGATCTACAAGAGTAGATTTGCCTGCGCCGCTGTGCCCTACAATAGCAACTACTTCGCCTCTTTTTATTTTAAAATTAACATCTGATAAAATATTATCTTTAGAAATATCATAATTAAACGAGACATGATTATACTCTACTCTCTCATTAAATCCTGTCAACCTCATTGCATTTTGTTTTTCAACAATATCAGGTTTTTCATCAAGAATCGAAAATACTCTTGTAGCTGAAGCAATCCCCTGCTGAATATCTATATTAACATTATTCAGGCTCTTTATCGGCTGCATAATCGCAAAGAGCATGATTACGAACCTTATAAAATCTTCAGATTCAAGGCCTGTCCCGGATAGCACCTGAGCTCCACCATACCATAGAAGAAACACACCAATTAAAACGCCCAAAGTCTCATTTAGTGGTGTGGATATTGTCCTTAATTTTGTTCTTCTAAAGAGCAAGTGAAAATATTTACGGGTTTCATAAAGAAATCTATTTGTCTCAAACTTCTCCATAGCAAAGGCTTTTACAACACGTATTCCATACAAAGTTTCACTGAGAATGGACATTATCCCTGCAATTTGCCTAGAAGTCCTTATAGATTTCCTCCTGATACTCTGTCCTATTTTTGTTATAATAAATCCTGTAACCGGTAAAATAACAATTGCCATTAAAGTTAATTGCCAGGAAATAATAAATAGGATAATCGTAAACATTAGAATATTTATCGGCTCAACTAATAATTTGTTAAAACTAACACTAAAAGAGCGGCGCATTACTCCTACATCGTTAAGAATAATGGATGAAATTTCTCCAGACCTTTTTCTATCGAAAAAAGAAAAAGAAAGCTTATGAAGGTGAGAATACAATGTATTTCGTAAGTCTGTAATGAGCCTCAACTGTATATACCCAAGTAAAATTCCCTTCAAATAGAAAAATACATTTTTAAGGAAAAAAGTTATGAAGATTATTATACACAGGGTTTTTAAAGTTTCAAGAGGGCTATCTTTAATAATCAATTTCCTTGTTAAACCTTTTAATCTATCATTTGCGCTCATATTTTGAGTGGTTTCAGAAACAGACAATTCTGTTTTTACTGACTGTTCTATACTCTTTGGGAAAATTACATTTACAAAGGAAGCTGTAAGCCAGGCTGAGCTGCTATTAAACACTACATATAAAAGTGATGCCAATAGTCCACATATTAGCACCTTCCAGTAGGGTAAGACAAATTTCATCATTCTTAAATAAATTCTCATTTCGTTGGTGCCTTTTCTTCTATTTCTTCAAAAGTTACCATTCCTTGCCGCAAAATCTCATACTCTGAATCATAAACTTTAATAACAGTAGAAGATAATGCTTGTAAAGGACCATTATCCAGAATAATTGAAATATGACCACCGAAATATGATATTATTTCTTGCGCATTAGTCGCAGGAATTTTGCCAGATGGATTCACACTTGTAGTAGATATTGGATGAGGATACATACTCAAAATTCGATTTAAATAATCAAGTTTTACAACTCTGATTCCAATATAACCCTCTCTCACGAACTCCGGCGGGAATTGATCCTTATTAACAACCGGTAAAAGCAGAGTTACTTGCCCGGGTAAAAGTCTTTTTATAAATTCTTTTTGATAAGCAGCAAGATGATTAAAACACTTCAGCGCCAGATAAACATCAGAGAATAATATGCTAATTGGCTTATGTAAAAACCTCCCTTTTATATTAACAAGTTTTTGTACTGCTTGAGAATTGTAAATATCCACTCCTAAACCATAAATTGTATCAGTCGGATATGCAATTATTTCACCTGATTTTAATGTATTCGAAATCTCCTCTTTATCATTCTCAGAAACAGAATTGATTGGAAAAATCTTAGGCATAATTCATCTCAATTAAAATTTCCTTCGACGGTTTAGTTTTCCACCGTCTATGAAACCAAAAATATTGGTCCGGGTATTCTCTGATCTTTTTTTCAAAATAATCAGTATAAAGTTGAGTCAAATATAAGACAGGGGATTCTTTGATATCCTTTGGAATAGATGTCGAAATTTCCTTTAAATGAATTTTATATAGATCTTTTTCAAGCAAGCAGGTGACGGCGATCAGTGGGCACTCTTGCCGAAGCGCAAACACAGCAGGCCCTCTAAAGGTTGAAGACCATTGGTTAAAAAATCTAACAAATATACCCCGTTTTCTGGCATCCTGGTCAGCCACGATTCCTAAAATACCATTTCCCTTTAGAAAATTCAAGATCGTTACAGGCGATTCTTTTACCGAAAACAGTTTGCCTCCTTTCAATTCGCGAACAGTTGAAAAGAACCGGTCTGCTAATGGATTTTTTTGCCGTTTGGCTATAGCACCAGAATGATAGCCATTTTGACATAACCAGCTAAAGATAGCTTCCCAGTTGCCAAAATGGGAAAAAACCAGTATCGCTCCTTTCTCACGAGATAATGCATTGGTAATTATTTGCGTGTCAGGATTTAACACGTATCTGTTTAGCTTCTCTAAAGAATCCTGCCAAACTGAGAAAAAATCTAAAAAAACTTTTGAGAAGTGGATGAAAGTTTTCAAACCGACTTTCCGCCGCCATCGTGGATTGGATTCTGGGAATGCAATTTTTAAATTCTTAAAAACTATCTTTTTCCTTATCGGTATGAAATAGTACAAAACTGCGCCTACAATAGTTGCAATATAATGGCGAGTTCTTACAGGCATTGGAGTAAGAACCTTATCAGCTACAGAAAGTAGATAGGATTCTATGCGGTATTTTTGCTTAACTTTATTACGAGTTTTCATTCGTTGATTTAAAATGAATAATTGACAATAGCTTAAAAAGTATTGAAGCGATTAATAGAAAAATCAAATTTATTTATAATTAACTAGTAAACTGTATCTTATTCATACGCTTTTTTATAAATGTCATAAAGCGATTCCCGACCGGATTTCACTTTCTCAAACGCATACATAAGAGCACTGTAAAAGGTTTTTTCTTTATTCAAATCACTTCTGTAAAAAATATCTATCCAGTCAATAAGTTCTTCTTTCTTTTTTTCATCTAAATCGCTAAACACCTCAAACAGAGGATCAACTATTACTTTCTTATATGTATCGGCACACGGCTTTAATTTTTTACTTTCTTTAAATTGATTTAATATTTCATTTGTCCTGTATAAATAAGCATAGAGAAAAACTTTCTTCTCATCCAATCTCAATGCTTTCCAATAAATCATCTGTCCATAGGATATATAATCGAATTTCTTATCCTGTATAACACCTTGACTGAATAAAAGCACATTAATAAAAAAAATTATAGCAATCACTTTTAGCATTTTCATTAGTGTTCCTCCTCTATATTTTCAGAGTTCCTCTGGCTAAGAATATCTTCGGGATAATTCTCTATTTCCTTCAAAAGGCAACTTACAGCCTCTGATTCCTTGATCTTCTCTATTATTTTGCCTTTTCGGAAAAGCAGTGCCTCACCTTTTCCACAAGCAATGCCTATATCTGCTTCGCGCGCTTCACCCGGTCCATTTACTACACAACCCATTACAGCAACTTTAACATTCTTTTTTATATCTTTCGTTTTTGCTTCTAATTCCCTGACGATCTTAAATAAATCCACTTCAATTCGACCACATGTGGGACAAGAAATTATATTAACTCCCCTTGTGATGAGCCTTAGTGATTTTAGAATTTCAAACCCGGTTCTAACTTCCTGCACAGGATCATCAGTTAGAGAAACACGAATTGTGTCTCCTATTCCTTCAGATAGTAACGTACCAATTCCAATACATGATTTTATCGTTCCCTGCCAGGGTGGTCCAGCTTCGGTAACACCCAGATGAAGGGGAAAATCATATTCTTGAGAAAATAGCCTATTAGCCTCTATCATAAGACAAACATCACTGGATTTAAGTGAAACGATAATATTATAAAAATCATTCTCTAAACATATATCAATATGTCTCTTTGAACTCTCTACCATTGCCTCCGGTGTTGGATGGCCATATTTTTCAAGAAGTTCTTTTTCAAGTGAACCTGAATTTACTCCAATCCGTATTGGAACTCCAGCTGCCTTTGCCTTCTGAAGGATATCTTTCACACGCTCTTTCGCACCAATATTGCCTGGATTTATTCTAATCTTATCAACACCGGCGTCTATTGCAGCAAGCGCTAATTTATAGTTAAAATGTATATCAGCAACAAGAGGAACCAATATATGTTTTTTAATTTCCGGTAAAACCATCACAGCAGCTTTGTCTGGTACAGTTACTCTGATAATTTGACAACCACTTTCCTCAAGACGCTCTATCTCAGGTAAAATAGACCTTAGATCATGAGTTTTCGAAGTAGTCATTGACTGTACAGTTATCGGTGTACCACTACCAATGGGTAAATTCCCTACAAATACCTTCCGCGTTATTTTCCTATTACCGGCAATCATATTTATACCAAATTACTTACAAGTTTTAAACAAGACAATTAAAAAATAACCGCGAATATCGAAGATTTATTACCCGCAAATCACACGAATAGAATAGTCAATTATCAATAGTCAATCTGAATACGGTTCTTTTAGATATTTTTTCGACCATTTACACGCAGATGCCCTATTATTTAATTTAACTGCTTTCATATAATATTCAACCGCTTCCTCGCGCCGTCCCAGTAAATCATGAACATTACCCAATCTCATATAAGCATAAGAAAGATGCCAATCCATTTCAAGATCGTACGAGTCAATAACAGATTTCAATTCTCTTTCTGCAATAATAAGGTCCTTTTTATAAAGTGCCGTAGAGCCGTCTAAAAGATGCAGTTTTAAAATATACTCTTTCCTCATGTTATCTTTTAAAATTGGCAAAAGGTTTCTAATTTTATCAATACACATGTCTGCTTCTTTATATTGGTGCAAAGATATCAGAGCTTCCGCAGATAAAAAATGATAGTACGGATTCGCGGGAAACTCATCTGTCAGCATTGTTGAAAATTCCAACGAAGCAATATAATCATCTTCCATATAAAGATAGACGAAAGCTAAAATTCCTCTGGCTTCATATCGTCCATAACCATTATTCCTCGCTGATAAAGTCATCTGCTTCAGTCCTTCTTCTTTAGATCCGGACTCCCTCATAATCCATGACGCTACCTTCATATAAGAAGCTGAGATACCAACATAATAGTTAAATACACCAAGCGGCAGGTAAACGTCCCAAAATTCAGAGTTTAATTTCTCCGATCTTTTAATATATCTCATACAATTGTAACCACTTATCAAAACTCCAACCCAATTCTTTTCTGCTAACAGAATCCTTGACTTTAATCCCATTGTTGTTCCATAATAAAATGGTAATTCTGCATTATCGGGCTGAATAATAATTTGTCTTTTATAAATATTAAGAGCCGAACCTATTTCATCTAAAAGTTTCTTATTCCCAATTTCATAACCTTCTCTTTGCTGGTTATAAAGCCACTGTGTAGCAACAGCACCAATTGGAGCTAAAGGATGAAAAGGTTCATTTTCTAAAATTTCTTGAAACAGTCTGTTAGACTCCCTGTAATTCATGTTGTATAAATCCTTAATCGCCTGCTGTGCTTTTTTATCCTGTACGTCGAAAGTAAGTACTTCAGCATAAATAGAACCGAAGAAAACAAAGACTGCTATTACTGTATTAAATATTTTCATAACCAAAAAATTAAAAAGTATTGACACAAAACTAATTCAAATGAATAAAAACTAAACTACTTTATTCAATTAAACAAATTTCAATAAAAATTAGCCCCTTATCCAAGGGGCTAAAACACATAAACTGATATTTAAATGCAATACTTATTCTATAAAATCTGCTTCCATAAAATCTTCTAATTTGAATCTACCCTCTTTTTCAAGTTCACGAGCTTTGTCCACAATCGCCTTCTGGGCAGTTTCAACTTTTCTCCTTGGCTGAGGTCCTTCGAGCAGTTGCATTTCATCTTCAAGAATTATCTGGGTTCTCTGTGGTAGAGATTTCACAAATGTGTCAATGAACTCTTCCGGTTGACCTTTTAAGGCATAAGCAACTTCGGACGCTTCCACCGATTTCAATACATCACTTAATATATCCTGTGGCAACTTTGTCATATCTTCAAATGAAAAATAGTAGCGTTTTACTTGCTCGATTAGATCAGGTGCTTCTTTCTCGAGATGTTCTAAAAATCTCTTTTCATCTCTGGGGCGCATCTGACTCAATATTCCCGCAAGACTTTCTCCTCCGCCTCTTGAAAATTCGGAAGCACGAGGTAGAAAAGCAGATTTCTCCTTTAATTCGTTCGCAATACTCACTACACCCTCAAGAGGAATATCGGTCAAATGTCCAATCTCGGTAACAACTTTTGGTTGGACTGTTGGATCAAGGTTTTGAAGTATCTTTACCTGTCTGTCTATTTCTAACT